>CAMPCK010000076.1 GCA_946645735.1 uncultured Clostridia bacterium | reverse complement strand
GATTGATGATGAGGTCAACATATCTCTGACGATATCTCTGATCCTGGTCCTTAAGGCCTGCCCACTTGTCGGGAAGGACCTGAATGGACTTGCTTAAGAGAACTACCTTGCTGGCCTTTACTGAGATCTCACCGGTTCTTGTCTTGAATACGGTTCCTTCTACGCCGAGGATATCTCCTCTGTCATAGGTCTTGAACCACTGATATTCTTCAGCTCCGATCTGGTCGCGGCCTACGAAAAGCTGGATTCTGCCCTGCTTGTCCTGAAGGTCTACGAAGGAAGCCTTACCCATGTGTCTGAAAGCCATGATACGGCCGGCAATGGAAACTTCCTGATCTTCCATGGCTTCAAAATTCTCCTTGATATCCATGGAGTGAGCTGTAACATCCCAGGTCTCATGAAGGAAGGGATTTCTTCCTGCTTCCTGAAGTGCTTTGAGCTTCTCTCTTCTGATCTTTCTCTGCTCTGTAAGCTGTTCTTCTGTTACTTCGACTTCCTGTTCAGGTTCCTGATTTACAGTCTGTCTGTTATCTTCTGTACTCATGAATTATCCTTTCTCTTTACTCTATGCGTTTTCTGCGCAAAATAATCTTATCTGGTGATCTCCATGATCTGGAGCTTAAGAATTCCATCGGGAACGACGAACTCTACCTTGTCGCCCTTTTTCTTTCCGATGAGGTGCTGTCCTACAAGGGATTCATTGGAGATCTTGGGGAAGGGTTCTGCAAAAGGATCCGCTTCCGTTGTTCCCACGATTGCATAGGTGGAAACTTCTTTTGTCTTGAGATCTTTTACTTTGACCTTAAGGCCTACGCCTACAAAATCGTTGGAGATTTCATCATCGTTTACGATCTCGGCGTTCTTGATCATGTTCTCGAGTTTATTTATTCTTTCCTCGATATCAGCCTGTTCTTCTTTAGCTGCGTCATACTCAGCGTTTTCACTGAGGTCTCCGTAGGATCTTGCTTCTTTGAGTTTTTCTGCTACTTCCGCACGTCTTACGGTAATCAGTTCGTCATATTCCGCAACTATTTTGTCATAACCTTCCTGGGTCAAAGTGAATTTTTCTGCCATTTTATTATCCTCTCTTATTTAAATACTATATGTACATTTCTCGTGTTTGTAAGGAATACAAGGGATGCATAGTCGATTTCAAACTCAACGATATCCCCGACCTTCCACTCTCTGGGTGAATCCTCAATGTCAAGAATGGTGTGGTCTGACGATGCTCCGAGGATCTCAACTCCTTCTTCCATGGGGAAGATCTCGTCGATGCTCGCATAGTCAACCTTACCGATTCCAAGAAGAGCACGTTTTCTGATTCCTCTGTCAACATAGGTGGGCTTGTGTCCGAAGGCGTCAACAGCGATCTCTCCTACGGGGTGGGACGGCTTGTCCTTTACCTCTATGACCTCTGCCTTGAGTCTGAAGTTGTCCTTCATAAGTTCAGGCTGCGGGCAGTTATAGAAGAGTTCAAGGTCTCTTGCCAGAATAATGCCCTCGCCTACTCTCAGCATATTGATTCTTTCAGGCATGCGGCCTTCCCAGATCCTGGGTAAGCTTGTGGTGGCTCCGCCGGAAATGATCTCCAGCTTGCGTCCGATAACTGCCTCTATCTTCTCAGCCACATCTACAAGTTCCTGCTCTTTCTCATAAGTGGGATTAATGGAGCCGTAGCATCCGAGATTGGTGCCGATACCGGAAAGATGGAGATTCTTCATCTCGTCCTCGATCCTCTTGCAGACTCTGGCCATCTCGTCCTTATCCCAGAAGCCTTCTCTCAGGTCGCCCATATCAGCCATGATAATGACGTTATGGATCTTGCCCTGTTTTCCTGCCTCTTCATTTAAAGCTTCAAGAACAACTTCCTCGCTGTTTAAGCTGTAGTCACAGAGTCTGATAACTTCAGGAACTTCAGAAAGCATCGGAACTCTGATCATCATCATGGGTTTTTTGATACCGGCATTTACCGCGTCCTCGATCTGCTCAAGTCTTGAGGATGCGATCCACTTGGCTCCCTCTTCATCATAAGCCTTTGCTACTTCCGGAAGACCTGTAGCGCCTTTGATAACGCCTGCAATGTCTATTCCCATGGCTCCGCATTTGTCAACAACAGTCTTGATGTTATGCCTTAAATGTGCGAGGTTGACTTCAACTCTTGGGTATCTTTCTGTCATGATGATTCTCCTTCCAACACAAGTATTACAGAGCGGTTAAATGTGCTTCAAACCGCAAAAAATCAACACAAGGGCCTTATATGCCTATTGTATTGTACTATTTTAACACTTTTCATTAAGAATGACAACATTTAAAGGCCCAAATATTCCCCGAAATCCCAATAAAAAACGCCGGATTTGCTTTCCGGCGTCGGTTTCTCAGCATTATGCGATCTCGAGAGCGATCTTCATCATGGTTGTGAAGGTGTTCTGTCTCTCTTCTGCGGTCGTTGCTTCACCTGTAAAAGGATTGTCTGAAATGGTGCAGATGGCGAGGGCATTCTTTCCTGCTCTTGCAGCATTCATGTAGAGGGCGGCCGCTTCCATCTCTGTTGCCAGAACTCCCATTTTCTGCCATTCCTTAAGGCTTCCTGCATCGTCATAGAAAATATCGGAGGAATAGAGGTTTCCGACGATGGGTTCTATTCCCATATCTCTTGCAACGTTTACTGCCTTCTCAAGAAGTTCGAAGGAGCAGATAGGTGCATAGGTTCCCGGCAGATTGTACTGTCTCTGATAGTTGGAATTGGTGCAGGCTCCCTGTCCGAATACTACTTCTCTTACCTTAAGGTCTGCCTTTACAACTCCGGCTGTTCCTACTCTTATGATATTATCAACATCATAGAAATTAAAGAGTTCATAGGAATATATTGCCATGGAGGGCATTCCCATACCGGATGCCATAACGGATACGGGTTTTCCCTTGTATGTTCCTGTATATCCGTGGATGCCGCGGACGTTATTTACTAACTTTGCATTTTCAAGAAAATTCTCAGCTATAAACTGTGCTCTTAAGGGATCTCCCGGCATAAGTACTGTCTTCGCGAAATCTCCCAGTTTAGCCTCATTATGAGGAGTAGGTGTGTTTGCCATAGTTCTTACCTCCTGTCTTAACTACGGTTTATTTTATCATATATCCTGTTTTAATCCAAGTGCATTTATGTTAGAATGGGTTCGAAGGTGAGGTAAATAACATGAACAAACGCATTTGCATTTTATATACAGGAGGAACCATCGGCATGGTTTCTACAGAGAGGGGCTACGCTCCCAAACAGGGTTACTTCAAGTCTCTTCTGGACGAGATCGTTCAGCTGAGATATGAAGATATGCCTGACTGGGATCTTGTGGAATTTGACCCCCTCCTGGATTCATCAGATATAACGGTCGATGAATGGAACTCCATGGGGCAGGCCATTGCAGACCGCTATAACGATTACGACGGCTTCGTAATTCTTCACGGAACGGATACCATGGCGTACTCAGCTTCCGCCCTTTCATTCATGCTGGAAGGTCTGTCAAAGCCCGTAATTTTCACCGGCTCTCAGATACCCATGTGTGAAGTCCGTTCAGACGGAAGAGATAACCTGATTAACTCCATTCTTCTGGCAGCTCAGGGAACTGCCAATGAGGTATGTATATTCTTTGCAGGAAAGCTCATAAGGGGCAACCGTGCAACCAAGACTTCTGCGGATGATCTCATTGCCTTCACGTCGCCCAACTATCCTCCTCTTGCAGAGGTCGGAATAGATATCAAATACAGCCAGCGCGCTCTTCAGATGCCCGTTCAGTCCGCTGAATTCAATCTTAAGAAGCTGGACCACATACCTATCGCTGTTCTCAAGCTGTTCCCCGGCATGCGCTTCGACCTGTTTGAACCCCTTGTAACCAAGGACATGAAGGCCGTAATCATAGAAGCCTTCGGCTCAGGAAACATTCCGTCAAGAAATACCGCACTTGTGGACAGCATCCGCCGTGCCACTGAAAACGGATCCCTTGTTGCAGTGTGTTCCCAATGCTATGCCGGAACCGCCAGGCTTGGCACCTATGCTACTTCAGGCGAGCTGAAGGATTTCGGTGCCGTAAGCTGCCGGGATATGACAACGGAGGCAGCCGTAGCCAAACTCTATTACCTCTTCAGTCTGGGCCTTGAAAAGGGTGCCCTCACGAGAGCCCTTGAAACCAATCTGAGAGGTGAAATAAGCATATAATTATGAAAAGGACCCGGAGGTTTTATTCCACCGGGTTCCATTTATTTCCTTCAAATACCGTATCAAATCGGCATATTCCTTTGTATTCGCAGTAGGTGCACGCGGATTTTTTTCTTGTCTTCATGGGAGAGATTGGAACTTTACCAAGAAGGAGGTCTGTGACCTTCTCCGACACCGCATCGCACACGGTGTTTCTCAGTGCATTGAAATCCTCTTCGGAGAGCAGTCTCTCCTCTTCTCTCGTTCCGGACTTGATACCCTCCTTGCCGTTTCTCAGCTGGACTATATCAGAGTAGCCTTCGAAGTCTCCTGCGATATTTCTTATGACTTCGGGATCATCCACCATTACGCCGTTAAGCTTGAATTCCTTGGCGATTTCTTTTCTTAATTCTTCCCTGTCGGGAGAAATCACGCCGTCCTCTTCAGTAACGGTTTTTCCTGTCATATTCGCCCTGGGCTCCTGTATATGGAAATAGAATACTCCTGCAGGCTTTCCCGTATCTCCTATGGCAGCTTCAAGGTAAAGCATGAGCTGAAGTCTGTATCCCTTCTCAGCCTCTTTTATGGTGAACTCTTCATTTCCCGTCTTGTAGTCTATGATCTTGACGCGGGAATCGGGAAGGTAATCCACTCTGTCGATCTTTCCCTCTATATAGGCTTTCTCGTTTCCGAATTTCTCTCCCAGGTCGATGACCACAGGAGGAATCTCTCTGCCTCTTCCGAAGGGCACCTCGAACTTACCGGAAATTATCATGCCGGCTCTGACCTGTTCAACCAGATTCTTTGCGACTCTGACACAGGCATCCGTTATTCTTTCCGCCCTGTAGTCCTCTTCATTTCCCTGCCTGAAGACCCCGTCTCTGTAGGAAGCAGTTTCTTCACCTACAAATTCTTTAACCAGTTCCTCCAGTTCTTCATCTGTAACGGTCATCCAGGGAGACTTGGGATCTGTCAGAGGAATTCCTTCCAGGCTGAGCCTGTCCGTGAGTTTCATGAGGCAGTTGTGGTAAACGTCACCGATCTCTCTCGGAGCAACTTCAAAGACTCTTCTCTCTTCAGGTCTTAAGCCGTAACTTATGAAATGAGAGAAGGGACATCTTGAATACTTCTCTATCCTGGAAGGGCTTACGCTCATTTCACCTGAAGGATCTCTCTTATACAGACGGGAGGCCATTTCTCTTCCCAGATCCTCTGCTTTATTGGTGAATTCCAGTCCGTGTCTTATGGTATCCAATTTACCCTTATCGTGCAGCTTATACCAGTTAAGTCCGTCAAGAGTGCCCTGGGAAACCTCTTCTCCTT
>CAMPCK010000075.1 GCA_946645735.1 uncultured Clostridia bacterium | reverse complement strand
GGGATCTTAATGTATGAAAGGATCAGAAGACGATAATGAAAGAAGCATTACAGCAAATCCTTGATGAAGCCAAAAAAAGGCTGCAGGAAGCAGAAACTCTTCAGGACGCTGAAGACGTGAGAGTAAAGATGCTGGGCAAAAAAGGCCAGCTTACAGGCATTCTCAAATCCATGGGAAGCCTGACTCCCGAAGAAAGAAAAGAACTGGGCATGCAGGCCAACAAAGCCAAGGGCGAAATCGAAGCCATGCTCAACAGGACCTTTGAACAGCTCAAGGCAAAAGCACAGGAAGCAAGATTCAAGGCCGAGAAGATCGACGTTACAGAGCCCGGCAAGGAATTCAAGCTGGGAACCAAGCACCCTGTAACCATCACCATCGAAGAAATCTCAAAGGTATTCAAGTCCATGGGATTCACCCTTACAGAGGGACCCGAAGTCGAGACCGTATACAACAACTTCGACGCTCTTAACGCAGGACCCAACCATCCCGCAAGAGACTGGACCGATACCTTCTATATAAACGATGACGTTCTCTTAAGAACCCAGACGTCACCTGTTCAGGTAAGGACACTTAAGTCCCAGAAGCCGCCCATCAGAGTATTCGCTCCCGGAAGATGCTTCAGATGCGATACTCCGGATGCCACCCATTCACCCATGTTCCACCAGGTAGAGGGACTTGTAGTTGATGAGGGAATCACCATGGCTGACCTTAAGGGAGTTCTCGACAGCTTTGCCAAGCAGATGTTCGGCGAAGAGACAAGAACCAAGTTCAGACCTCATCACTTCCCCTTCACGGAACCTTCCGCTGAAATGGACGTATCCTGCTTCAAGTGCGGAGGAAAGGGATGCCGCGTATGCAAGGGATCCGGCTGGATCGAGATCCTGGGATGCGGTATGGTGCATCCTTCAGTTCTCAAGGTCGGCGGAATCGATACGGAGAAGTATACAGGCTTCGCCTTCGGAATGGGAGTTGAGCGTGTTGCCATGCTCAAGTACGGCATTGATGATATCAGACTTCTCTATGAAAACGACATGCGTTTCATAGAACAGTTCAAATAGTAAAAGGAGACAGAACAGATGATAGTTTCACTTGAGTGGCTCAAGGATTATACAGACGTAAACGTATCGCCTGAAACCTTTTGTGACCGCATGATAATGTCCGGCTCAAACCTGGAAACCATGGAAATGGCCGGAGAAGATATAACAAACGTAGTAGTCGGAAGGATTGAAAAGATCGAGAAGCACCCCGACGCAGACAAGCTGGTTGTCTGCTTCCTGAACATCGGATCAAAGGATGCTCACGGGAAGGATGAGACCACAGGACTCCTTCAGATCGTAACAGGTGCGACCAACGTATTTGAAGGCGCCTACGTTCCCGTAGCCCTTCACAAGTCCCATCTTCCCGGTCCTCTTCACGGACAGCCGAAACAGGAAGGCGGAGTAACCATCAAATCAGGAAAGCTCAGAGGAGTATCCTCCTACGGAATGCTTTGCTCCTTCGGAGAACTGGGATTTGACGATAAGGTAGTTCCCATCGACCAGAGAGACGGAATCTGGATCCTCAACCTGGACAGAAAAGACGATGCTGAACTTGAGAAGAAGCTGGGCATGGAGATCGTGGATGCCATGGAACTCAAGGATGCAGTAATCGACTTCGAGATCACTCCCAACCGTCCCGACTGCCTTTCCATGATCGGTATGGCAAGGGAAGCAGCTGCTACCTTCGGAACCAAGCTTAAATACCCTGAAACTCAGTGCAAGGATGAAACAGAAGACGTAAAGGACTATATTTCCGTTGAAGTCAGAAACGATGCCTGCAAGAGATATATCGCCCGCATCATCAAGGACGTCAAGATCGAGGATTCACCCTGGTGGCTCCAGAGACGTCTCATCCATGCCGGCATGCGTCCCATCAATAATATCGTTGATATCACCAACTTTGTAATGCTGGAATACGGCCAGCCCATGCACGCTTTTGATATCAACACTGTAGCAGGACGCAAAATAATTGTTGACGTAGCTAAGGACGGAGAAAAGTTCACCACTCTCGACGGCGTTGAAAGAACACTGGATGACAGAATGCTCATGATCAACGATGCTGAAAAGCCCATCGGTATCGCAGGCGTCATGGGAGGACTTGACTCCGAGATCACAGCTGACACACAGACAGTTATCCTGGAGAGCGCAAACTTCTATTCAAATTCCGTAAGAACAACTTCCAAGAGACTCACCTTAAGAACAGAGGCTTCCGGAAGATATGAGAAGGGCATCGACCCCAACCTGACAGAGGCTGCTGCAGACAGATTCTGCTATCTCGTTGAACTTATCGGAGCCGGCAAGGTCGTAAAGGGAAAGATCGATATCTATCCCAACCCAGAAGAGGCCAAGCCCGTTCACGCCAGAGTTTCCAGAATCAACAAGGTTCTCGGAATTGAACTTACAAGAGAGCAGATGGTATCCTATCTCGAATCCCTCGAAATGAAGGTAGAGGGCGAGGGAGATGACATGTACGTTACCGCTCCCACCGTAAGACAGGATATAGAGATCGAAGAAGACATCGTTGAAGAAGTTGCAAGACTTTACGGATATGATGAACTTCCCGTAACCATTCCCAAGGGCAACAACGAAGCTTCCCAGTCCTACTCAAGAGACATCAGGGACGCTGCAAGAGAGTGCCTCTGCGCTATGGGACTCAATGAGATCCAGACCTATTCCTTCGTAAGCCCCAAGAGCGTGGACAACGTAAGAATCGATGAAGATTCCTGGGAGAGAGCCTTTGTTGAGATCCTCAATCCTCTGGGAGAGGATACCTCAGTCATGAGAACCATTCTGACACCTCAGATGCTGGAAGTAATGGGAAGAAACTACTCAAGAAATCTTCCTTCCATGAAGGCCTTTGAGATTGGAAACACCTTTATGGCAAATCTCATCGACCCTAAGGGACTTCCCTATGAAGCATACAACATCTCCTTCGGAATGTACGGAGACGGAGCTGATTTCTTTGAACTCAAGGGAATCATCCTTGAACTTCTCAACAAGCTCGGAATCAAGGATATCAAGTTCGTATCCGAATCAGAATACGGCGTATACCATCCGGGAAGATGCGCAAGAATCGTTGCAACTCACATGGCTCAGCTTGAAAACGGTCCTCTTCCTGAGGAAGTTGAACTGGGCATCATGGGAGAGGTTCATCCTCAGGTTACAGAGAAGTACGGCATCGGAACCAAGGCTTATGCTGCTGAGCTCACCCTTGCAAACATCATCGAGCTTGCAGACATGACCAAGGTATTCAGACCTCTTCCCAAGTATCCTGCAATAACAAGAGACATCGCCCTCGTCGTAGACGAATCCACCCAGGTGGGACAGATCGAGGAAGTCATCAGAGAATCTGCTGATGAGATCTTAAGGGATGTGAAGCTCTTCGATATTTACAGAGGAATCCCTATTCCTCCCGGAAAGAAGAGTCTTGCCTTCACCCTCACATACAGACATGATGACAGGACCCTTACAGATGACGACGTAGTCAAGGTTCACACCAAGGTGCTGGAAGCTCTTGAAAACAAACTGAACGCAGTTCTCAGAGAAATGTAAGCTATTTCCAACTATTATCCATATTAAGACTATCGGAGGAGATCAAGATGGAAGATAATAAGGTAACAGTAAGAATTTACGGACAGGAATATACCATCAGCGGCGAAAGAGATCCTGAGACAATTCAGGAGATAGCAGCATATGTTGATGAGAAAATGAGAGAGATCTCCAAGTTCACCGCAAGCAATAAGGCTGGCGCTCTTGCTACTCTGGCCTGCGTGAACATGGCAGATGAAGTCTTCTCCATGAGAGAGGAGATGGAAAAACTCTCAGAAGAGAAGGTGCAGCTCGAAAACGATGCACAGCACTACATGAAGCTTTGGGATGAAGCCAAGCAGAACTTTATCCAGTACAAGGAAGGCGCATCCAAGGCTGACGAAAACAAGAAGGAAATCGAAGAATATGCAGCAAAGCTCGAGAGCAAGGTAAAGGAATTCGAATCCGCATACTTCGACCTTCAGATGGAAAACATTCAGTTAAAGGACGAACTCAGCAAGCTTAAACGCTGAGAATAAAAAATACAAACGAGGACGCCATGAACAAGAGAGCACTCCGCATACTGGAGTACAACAGAATAATCGAAATGCTCACCAATGAAGCGGGCTCTCAGATGGCAAAGGAGCGTATATCAAGGTTTTCGCCGAGAGGAGATGTACTCCTTGTGAGGGATCTCCTCTCCGAAACCACGGAGGCGGCGGAAGTCATCATCAAGAAGGGAACGCTTCCCATCGGGGAACTCTACGATACAGAGCCTCTTCTTCACAGAGCAAGGAAGGGCGGGTCCCTTACCATGAAGCAGCTCCTGATGGTCCTCTATAACATGAAGATAACAGAGAATGTGGTAAGCTTCCTGAATAAGGATCTGCCACATTTATCTGTAATTCACGGAAAAGCGGAAGTCCTTGAAACCTTCCCCAAACTCCGTGACAAAATAGACAGAAGCATACTTTCAGAGGACGAAATGGCGGATTCCGCATCACCTGAACTTGCCAGGATAAGGAGGGATATCGGAAGAGAAAACGATGCCATAAGAGCCAAGCTCAATAACATCGTGAACTCCCAGGTAAACCGCACCTATCTTCAGGACTCCATAGTTACCATGAGAGACGGAAGGTACGTGGTCCCCGTAAAGGCCGAGCACAGGCAGAGAATTCCCGGAATCGTCCATGACCAGTCAGGCTCAGGATCAACTCTCTTCATAGAGCCCCAGGCCATCGTTGAAGCCAACAACCGCTTAAGAGAGCTGGAACTCATGGAAATGGCCGAGATCGAAAGGATACTTCAGGAGCTCAGCGATAACTGTGCAGAACATTTCCACGAACTGGTGAACAACCAGAGAATACTGGTGGATCTGGACGTGATCTTCGCCAAGGGAAGGCTGGCAGTCAAAATGAAGGCTGAGGAGCCCATTATCGATGATGGCTATGTGCTTGAACTGAAAGAAGCGAGACATCCCCTGATAGATCCCAGGAAGGTCGTTCCCATAAACGTGAGACTGGGAAAAGACTTCAGGACCCTTGTGATCACGGGACCCAACACGGGAGGAAAGACGGTCACCTTAAAGACCATAGGACTTCTTTCCATGATGGCCATGACGGGACTTCATATCCCCGCAGCATCATCATCCAGAATACCCGTGTATAAAGAGATCTTTTGCGATATAGGGGACGAACAGTCCATAGAGCAGAGCTTGTCCACCTTCAGTTCCCACATGAAAAACACCGTGGAATTCATAGGTAAGGCGGGTTACGGTTCCCTGGTCCTTCTGGATGAACTGGGAGCGGGAACGGATCCCACAGAGGGCGCAGCCCTTGCCATCTCCATCCTGGAGACCCTCAAGCGAAACGAGGCTCACACCGTAGCCACTACCCACTATAACGAGCTCAAGAAGTTCGCCATCGAGGTGGAGGGCGTGCAGAAT
>CAMPCK010000074.1 GCA_946645735.1 uncultured Clostridia bacterium | reverse complement strand
CCCTTTACAAGAACATGATGAGCCAGGAGAAGGGATTCGTAAGACGTATCCTGGGCGTTCTTGATGACTACGATATCGGATTCGAGCATCTGCCTTCAGGAATCGATACGGTTTCCGTTGTCATGAGCAACAAGCAGATAAAGGGCAGACTGGACGAGATCCTGGATGAATTCCAGTCAAGATTAAGACCGGACTCCATAGATGTCATCGAAAACATTGCGCAGATCGCAACCGTAGGACATCAGATGTCCGCAAGAAGAGGAACTGCTGCAACCCTCTTCACAGCTCTCGCCAACGCAGGCGTTAACATCAGGATGATAGACCAGGGTTCATCGGAGCTCAATATCATCGTCGGTGTTGATAATAAAGATTTTAATAAGGCAATCCAGGCTATTTACAGCGCCTTTGTAGAGGCCTGAGTTATCAAGGAAGGAGATGCCTGAAATGAAGAATTTAATAACTATATCCCGTCAGTATGGTTCGGGAGGAAGAATAATCGGAAAGCTTCTTGCAGAGAAGCTCGGCGTACCCTTTTATGACAAGGAGATCATCGATCTGGCTGTTGAAGCCAGCGGATACTCCAGGGAAGTAATAGAAGGGGCTGAGATGAAAGCAAAGTCAGGCTTTGCCTACAGCCTTGCTTCCGCTCTGAGCTTCAACGAAGGATCCGTTGGAACCTTATCAGTTAACGACAGACTGTTCCTGGCTCAGTTCCAGGTCATCAAGGAGATCGGAGACACTGATCAGGGCGTTATCATAGGCCGCTGTGCAGACTATGTCTTAAGAGAGAAGCCCGGTGTTACAAACGTATTCATTTATGGCGAGATGGAAGACAGGATAGCACGTGCCGTAAGCATGTACGGTGACAGCGAGGAAAACATCAAGAACACCATCAATTCCATCGATAAGGCAAGATCCAATTACTACAACTATCACACGGGATATAAGTGGGGAGACTACAGGAACTACAACCTTATGATCAACTCCAGCTATATCACCGAGGAAGAAGCAGCTGAACTTATAAAGGATTACGTAGAAAAGAGAAAATATATAGAGGAGGAGTAAAGATGAAACAAGGAAGAAGCACTGCAGCCGGCGAGAATCTGACACCCAAGGCAGTCGGCAAAGCACTCATGAGCCTCGTAGGACTCGGACTTGCATCAGGTGTAGCCCTGATCGCAGGCACCAATATGATCATGAGCAGGTTATTCCCTGAACAGACCGAGACCGAGGAGGACGAAGATTAAAAATGGCAAACAAAGGAACTTATTATATTACAACACCGATTTATTATCCCAGCTCAAACCTGCATATAGGTCATACCTACTGCACAGTCATGGCAGACGCCATGGCCAGGTTCAAGCGCCTTCAGGGCTATGACGTTCACTTCCTCACAGGAACAGATGAACACGGCCAGAAGATCCAGACCAAGGCTGAAGAGGCTGGGGTAACTCCCAAGGAATATGTTGATGAAGTGGTTGCAGGAATCAAGGATCTCTGGAAGACCATGGAAATCTCCTATGATGATTTCATCAGAACCACTGAACCCAGACATATGGAGAGAGTCCAGAAGATCTGGAAGAGAATGTATGACAAGGGAGACATCTACAAGGGAGCCTACGAAGGACTCTACTGCAAGGAATGCGAAGCCTTCTGGACAGAGACCCAGGCAGTGAACAACGTCTGCCCCGACTGCGGACGTCCCGTTCAGCATGCCAGCGAGGAAGCATATTTCTTCAAGCTTTCAAACTATGCTGACAAGGTTCTCAAGCTCTATGACGAGCATCCCGAATTCCTTGAGCCCGAGACCAGAAGAAACGAGATGAGAAACTTCATCAACCAGGGTCTCGAGGACCTCTGCGTATCACGCTGCACCTTCGACTGGGGAATTCCCGTTCCCAACGATCCCAAGCACGTAATGTACGTATGGGTAGACGCTCTTTCAAACTATATCACAGCACTCGGCGGACCCGATGATTCTGAGGAATTCAACAAATACTGGCCTGCAGACGTACACCTTGTAGGTAAGGAAATCGTAAGATTCCACTCCATCATCTGGCCTGCAATGCTCATGTCCGCAGATCTTCCTCTTCCCAAGAAGGTTCTCGGCCACGGCTGGCTTCTCCTCGGAGGAGAGAAGGTAAGTAAGTCTAAGGCAGCCAAGGGCATGGACGTGGTTGATCCCGTTATCCTTATCGACAGATACGGAATCGATGCCCTCAAGTATTTCCTTCTTAGAGAGTACACCTTCGGACAGGATGGAAACTTCACCAACGAAGTAATGCTCAAGCGCATCAACTTCGACCTGGCAAACGACCTCGGAAATCTCCTTTCAAGAACCGTTTCCATGATCGAGAAGTACTGCGGAGGCGTAGTTCCCGAGGCTAAGACTCACGATGATACAGATGAAGACCTTAAGAATATTGCTATAGGCGCTGCAGCAAAGGTAAGTGATGAAATGGACAAGTTCGCCTTTAACATGGCACTTGAACGCATCTGGACCGTAGTAAGACGCGCCAACAAATATATCGACGAGAAGGCACCCTGGCTTCTTGCAAAGGATGAGGCTAAGAAGGATGAGCTGGATACAGTTATGAACCATCTGGCAGAGACCTTAAGGATCGTATCCATCCTGATCTATCCCTTCATGCACACCACATCCGAAAAGATCAGAAAGCAGCTGGGAATCTCCGGAGACATCGTCTGGGAGGATGCTGAAGTATTCGGCATGCTTCACGGAGAAGAGGTCAAGAAGGGCGAGCAGATCTTCCCGAGACTCGACGTTGAGAAGGAACTGGCAGAGCTCACAAAGATCGCTGAGGAAGAGGCAAGAAAGAAGGCTGCAGCTTCCATCAAGGATCCCGTTGAGAAGGCCATTGCAGAATCCGTTCCCCTTAAGCTCAAGGACGAGATCGTATATGATGACTTCGACAAGATGGACTTCAGAGTAGGAACCATCATCAAGGCTGAGAAACATCCCAAGGCTGACAAGCTTCTGGTATTCCAGGTAAAGATGGGCACAGAAGTGAGACAGGTAATAAGCGGAGTAGCTGAAAGCTTCACCCCTGAAGAAATGCTCGGAAAGAAGGTAGTGGTAGTTGCCAACCTTAAGCCCAGAATGCTCAGAGGACTTGAATCCCACGGCATGCTCCTCTTCGCAGGAGACGACGGAAGAAACTTCGTCGTGACCACCGATGCGCCTGACGGCGAGATCGTATCCTGATAAATGACAGAAAGATGCGGGGCTTTCGGGCCCCGCTGTTTGATCTTATGGAAAAAATTCTTTTTGATTCACATACACACCTTAATAATGATGATTTCACCCCTGAAGAAAGGGAGGAAAGAATAAGGGAAATAGAGGAATCTTCGGTTAAATATATCTGTGATATCGGTTTCGACATGCCGAGCTCCCGCCTGGCCCTGGAACACGCAAGACGTCTTCCCTGGTGCTATGCAGCTGTCGGCATGCATCCCCATGATTCACAGTATATGACGGAAGAAGGCCTGGAAGAGTTAAGGGAAATGGCGGCAGACCCCAAGGTCGTTGCAATAGGTGAGATCGGTCTCGATTTTCACTATGATCTTTCTCCTAGAGACACCCAGAGATACTGGTTCAGAAGACAGATAAGACTTGCCAATGAACTGGGAATGCCCATTGTCATCCATTCCAGGGAAGCCGACAGGGAAGTCATGGATATCCTGATCGAGGAGGGAGCCTTTTCAGATGAAAGAAAGGCTAAGTTCTCCGACGGAACCCCCCACGTGGATATTCACTGCTACTCCGGTTCTGCTGAATTCGCCAAGGAATATCTTAAGCTCGGCGCAGTCCTGGGAGTTGACGGACCCCTTACCTACAAGAACAACAGAAAGACAGTTGAGGTGGTGGAGACCGTTCCCCTTGATAGTCTTCTCATAGAGACGGATGCTCCTTATCTCACACCGGTTCCCTTCAGGGGAAAGCCCAACAGAAGCCCCTATGTGGAATATGTGGCAAGAAAAGTTGCTGAACTCAAAGGCATGGAGTATGAGGATGTTGCCCGCATAACTTCAGAAAATGCCGGAAAGTTTTTTGTAATAGAATAGATGGAATTCAAGAGAAAGATACTCGGGACAATTAAAGAAAAGAATCTCATTAAAGACGGAGATCATCTGGTGCTGGGCCTTTCAGGAGGGCCGGACTCTCTGTCTCTTTATCATGCTCTTCTTGAACTTAAGAAGGACAATCTGAAGACCGGGGGAAAATTCGGCTTCAGCTTCACCCTTCATCCGGTCCATGTGAACCATAAGTTCAGGCCGGGAGCTGCTGAAGAGGACCAGAAATACTGCGAGGAACTCTGCCTGAGAGTTTCACAGGAGACTGAAGGGTTCTTTCCTTTAAGGTCCTTTGAAGTGGACTGCAATGCCCTGGCATCGGAACTGGGAATGACATCGGAGGAAGCGGGAAGAAAGGCCAGATATGATGCCTTCAGGACCGTCTGCCGTGAAGTCATGGAGAAATACTCCTGCGAGAAGGACGCGGTGAAGATCCTGGTAGCACAGAACGCCAACGACCAGGCGGAGACCATTCTTTTCAGGATCCTGAGAGGCACTGGTCCCGACGGACTTTCCGGAATCGCCTATGACAGGGGAGACGAAAGCGGATTCCGGGTGATCAGGCCGCTTCTCGATATCAAAAGGGACGAGATTGAGAGATACTGTGAGGAAAAGGGACTTGAACCCAGGAGGGATCATACCAATGAGGAGGCGCTCTACTCGAGAAACAAGATAAGACTTGAACTCCTGCCTCTTCTTGAAAAAGAATTCAACCCGAACATCATCGACACTCTTAACAGGCTCGGCAGGTTAGAGTCGGAGGATAAAGGGTATATATACAAGGAAGCGCTCAGGGCCATGGAGGATGCAAGGACCGGAGCCATGAGCTTCGATATCCGTAAGCTGGGTCAGCTGGATCCAGCCGTAAGGAGCAGGGTATACATGCTTGCACTTAATGCGGTCGGCATGCGCGAGAACATTACGGAGAAGCACATGAGAGCCATCGAAAGCATCCGCGTGTCACAGAATCACAAGGAGGCTTACACGGAGCTCACCGGCGGATTCCGCGTTTCCAGGAAGAAAAATGAGCTTGTTTTTTATCCCAATGGTGAAAAATAGGTGAATATTGCGCTTCATATTGAATTTGTAAATTTTTTGTGTTAAAATACAAAAACACGATATTAAAGGAGAAAAAAATTGAAAAGATTTTCTAAAAACCTTACGATTTATCTTCTGCTTTTCGCTATAGTTTTCGGTGTTGCATACTTCTTCAACGGCACCAGACAAGAACAGGTGAAGCAGACTGAGATCGAACTCAGTAAATTCGTAAACTATCTTGAGAGAGAAAAGATCTCGGAAGTGGAAATAAACGGAGTAATGCTCAAGGGTAAGATCGATGAGAATGAATACGTTTATTGCTACGCTCCTTCATCCTATGAGATCGCCATCATTGACGAGCAGTATCTCTTCCCCATGGTCAAGGAGGGAAAGATA
>CAMPCK010000073.1 GCA_946645735.1 uncultured Clostridia bacterium | reverse complement strand
GTATGATGTTATAATTTTAACGTGGGTTAATACGGCTCGTGTTGATATAACTAATAATTTTTCAAGGAGGCTTTTAAATGAACTTTCAACTGACGAAAGAACAAGAATTCGTAAGAAAAATGGTCAGAGAATTCGCAACTACCGAAGTTGAGCCCATCGCAGCTGACATCGACAAGGAACACAGATTCCCTGAAGAGAACGTTGAAAAGATGGCTAAACTTGGCATGATGGGAATTCCTTTCCCCACTGAGTACGGCGGAGCAGGCGGAGATCACATCGCTTATGCTATCTGTGTAGAAGAACTTGCAAGAGTATGCGCTTCCACAGCTGTAATCGTTTCCGCTCATACTTCACTTTGCTGCTGGCCTATCTTCAACTATGGTACAGAAGCTCAGAAGGAAAAATACCTTCCCGACCTTCTTTCCGGAAAGAAGCTTGGCGCATTCGGACTTACTGAACCCAACGCAGGTACAGACGCATCCGGACAGCAGACAAGAGCTGAACTCGTTGACGGACAGTGGATCCTCGACGGAGCTAAGTGCTTCATCACCAACGGTGGATATGCTGATACTTTCGTAGTATTCGCTATGACCGACAAGAAGAAGGGAAATCACGGAATCACCGCATTCATCGTAGAGAAAGGTGACGAAGGATTCTCCATCGGTAAGACAGAGGACAAGATGGGTATCTGTGCTTCCTCAACAACCGAGCTTATTTTCCAGCACTGCGCTATTCCTGAAGACAGACTTCTCGGAGAAGTTGGCGGCGGATTCAAGATCGCTCTTTCCACTCTTGACGGTGGACGTATCGGAATCGCTTCCCAGGCTCTCGGAATCGCTCAGGGTGCATTCGACGTTACAGTAGAATACATGAACGCTCGTAAGCAGTTCGGTAAGAAGCTGTCACAGTTCCAGGCACTCCAGTTCGAAATGGCTGACCTTAAGACAAGAATCGAAGCTGCAAGACTTCTGATCTACAGAGCAGCTGACCTTAAGGACAAGCACCTTCCTTACTCTGAAGCAGCTGCAATGGCTAAGTTATATGCCGCTGAGACTGCTATGGCTGTTACCACCAAGTGCGTACAGTATCACGGTGGTTATGGCTACACCAAGGATTATCCTGTTGAAAGAATGATGAGAGACGCTAAGATCACTGAGATCTACGAAGGTACTTCCGAAGCTCAGAGACTGGTAATTTCAGCTCATACATTCAAGAAATAAAGAGTAGGAGGAAACAAATATGGCATTTAATATTATTGTATGCGCAAAGCAGGTTCCTGATACTAACGTTATTAAAATCAACCCTAAGACAGGAACACTTATCAGAGACGGCGTTCCGTCAATCCTTAACCACGATGACAACAACGCTCTCGAAGAAGCATTAAAGATCAAAGACAAGTATGATGACGTACACATCACAGTCATCTCCATGGGACCTCCTCAGGCATCAGACCTTCTTTTCGAATGTATCGCTAAGGGAGCTGACGAGGGTATCCTCGTATCCGACAGAGCAGTCGGCGGTTCCGATACATGGGCAACTTCCAACACACTTGAAGCTGCAGTAAGAAAATGGGAAAAAGAGAATGGCCCTTATGACATCATCTTCACAGGCCGTCAGGCTATCGACGGAGATACCGCTCAGGTTGGACCTCAGCTTGCTGAAAAGCTTAACCTGCCTCAGGTATCCTACGTTGAGGAATTCGAGATGGCAGAAGACAGAAAGACCATCACAGTAAAGAGACAGTTAGAGGACGGATATGAACTCATCGAACTCCAGACTCCTTGCCTCCTTACAACCATCAAGGAATTAAATACTCCTAGATACATGAGCGTTAACGGTATCTTCGGCGCAAAGGACATCAAGGTCTGGAACGCAAAGGATATCGAAGTTGACCTGACCAAGGTTGGACTTGAAGCATCCCCTACAAACGTATTCAGATCATTCACACCTGCACCTAAGGCTCCCGGCATGAAGGTGGAAGGAGATACTGAGAACGAACTGGCAAGAAACCTTCTGATCAACCTTAAAGGTAAGCACATCATCTAATTTGAGGAGGAAATATAATGGCTATTGAAATATTAAAAGAAAAATGTACAGGTTGCGGACTGTGCTTCAAGTCCTGCCCTTATGACGCATTTGAATTTGAGCCCTATGATGGAAACAAGCTTGGCAGAGTTGCTAAGGTAAACGCTAAGTGCTCCTTCTGTAACCAGTGCCTTACCGCTTGCAGATTCGGCGCTATCAAGGAAGTACAGACAGCTTCCGGCGACGACAGATTCAAAGATTACAAGCACATCTGGGTATATGCTGAGCAGAGACACGGCAAGATCCAGAACGTAGCTCTTGAGCTCATCGGCGAAGGCCGCAAGCTCGCTAAGGACATCTCCGAGGATACACAGGTTTGTGCAGTTCTCGTTGGTGACAAGATCGACCACCTTGCTCAGGAATGCTTCGAGTATGGTGCTGAGAAGGTTTACATGATTCAGGATCCTCTTCTTGAACAGTACACCACAGACGGATACACCAAGGTTATCTATGATGCAATCCAGGAATACAAGCCCGAGATCGTTCTCTATGGTGCAACCCATATCGGACGTGACCTTGCTCCTCGTATCGCAGCAAGATGCAACACCGGTCTTACCGCTGACTGCACACACCTTGATGTAAAGGTTTCCAAGTACATCGAATTCGCTAAGGCTAACACAACTCTTGATACTTCCACACTGGATCCCAACGATCCTTCAACAGGTATCAAGCAGACTCGTCCTGCATTCGGCGGAAACCTCATGGCTACCATCATCTGCCCTAACACCAGACCTCAGATGTCAACTGTACGTCCCGGCGTTATGCAGAAGCTTGAGAGAAAGCCCGGTGCAACAGGCGAGATCGTAAACGTTAAGCCCGCTATCTCCAAGGCTGACATCCACGTAACAGTTAAGGATGTTGTTAAGTCAGCTAAGGAACTCGTTTCCCTTACAGACGCTAAGATCATCTGCTCCGGCGGACGTGGTCTCGGTGGTCCTGAAGGATTCGAACTCATCAAGGAATTCGCTGACAAGGTTGGCGGAGTTGTTGGTTCCTCCCGTGCAGCTGTAGATGCTGGCTGGATCGATCACTCACATCAGGTAGGACAGACCGGAACAACCGTTAAGCCCGAGATCTACTTCGCTTGCGGTATCTCCGGAGCTATTCAGCACCAGGCTGGTATGTCCGGTTCCAAGATCATCGTTGCCATCAACAAGGATCCTGACTGCCCGATGATGGAAATCGCTGACTATGGTCTCGTAGGTGACCTTTACAAGATCATCCCTGAGATCATCAAAGAATGGGACAACGCAGAAGAACTCTACGATGCTACCACAAGATAATCACTTGAACATAAGTGTTTAGTTGAAAGTTATTAGCTATATATAAAGAGCCCGCTTGTCGGGCTCTTTTCTTTATATCGACAACCGTAAGTAAAAATGATATAATTTATACATGAAAAACTGTGCAGACCTTTCGGACAAAAAACTCTTTCTCATGGATATGGACGGCACCATTTATCTGGATGACAGTCTTCTCCCGGGAGCAAAGGAGTTCATAGAGAGAGCCCGTATGAAGGGAAGGGCAGTGTTTCTCACAAACAACTCTTCAAGAGGTATAGATGCATATCTCAAAAAGATGGCAGGCCTTGGGATCGCTGCATCGGCTGAAGACTTCCTAACCTCTGTGGACGCCCTCTGCTGGTATCTGGAGGATACCTATGGAAAGGGTGCAGGGGGTTTAAGGATCTACGTCATGGGTACGGAATCCTTTAAGAAGCAGCTTAAAAACTCCGGCTTTGATATTACGGATTCCTATGAAGAGGGTATAGGCATGGTTATCCTGGGATTCGACAGGGAACTGACCTATAAGAAACTTGAGGATGTGAGCCGGATACTTAACGAGAAGCCGGATTTGCCTTATCTTGCGGCAAACCCCGACTGGGTGTGCCCGGGAGAACACGGACCCGTTCCCGACTGCGGCTCCATGGCTCAGATGCTGGAGCATACCACGGGAAGGCTTCCGAAATTCATAGGTAAGCCCGGACCGCTTATGGCAGAGCTTGCCATGAAAAGATTCGGCTACACCAAAGAAGAGACCCTCATAATCGGTGACAGAATTTATACAGACATAGCCTGCGGAGTTAACGCAGGAGTGGATTCCGCCTTTCTCCTTTCAGGGGAGGGAGTAATGGAAGATATAGAAAAATACGGAATCAAACCCACATATATTTTTGACAGTATTAAGGAGATGCTATTATGAAACTTGATTACAAGCGTACGGTCCTCATCGGATTCGCGTTCCTGGCAATCAGTGCTTTCTGGCAGATGTATGACAACATCATACCTCTGATCCTGAAGTACTTCTTTAACATCGGAGATACTATTTCCGGAGGCATCATGGCCCTGGACAATATCTTCGCCCTGTTCATGCTTCCGCTTTTCGGAGCATTTTCAGACAGAGTGTCCACCAGCCGCGGCAAGCGTACCCCCTTCATCTTCGTGGGTACCATACTTGCAGTTATTTTCATGATTTTCCTGCCTATAGCAGCAAACATGAGAAATCTGGCCCTCTTCATCGTAATGCTTCTTCTGACACTGATCGCCATGTCCACCTACAGATCCCCTGCGGTATCCCTCATGCCGGATGTTACGCCGAAGCCCTTAAGATCCAAGGGTAACGCCATCATCAACCTCATGGGCGCTGTGGGAATCATCCTGGTGCTTGGCCTTACCATGGTGCTTTCGGGTTCCAAGGATAACAATACGCCAAACTATATCTACCTGTTCCTCGCAGTTGCGGCCATAATGATCATCGCTCTGGTAATAGTACTTACCAAGGTGGATGAGAACAGATTCGTAGCTGAAAGGATCGCCCTTGAGAAGGAATTCGGCATAGAGGATGAAGTGGAGGACGACGGGTCAGGTGATGCCAAACTTCCCGCTGACGTCAAGCGCTCTCTCATCTTCCTGCTTCTTTCTGTGGCCTTCTGGTTCATGGCGTATAACGGAGTAACGACCGCGTTCTCGAAGTACGCGACTGAAACCTGGGGCATGGGAGGCGGATCCTACGCGGGAGCGATGATGCTCGCTTCCATAGGAGCGCTTATAGCGTTCGTACCCGTCGGAATCATCTCGTCTAAGCTCGGACGTAAGAAAGTGATCCTCTTCGGAGTGATACTGCTGGCCGTGTCCTGGTTCGCAGCATTTTTGTTCAAGACCCCGAATGCAGGCATCTACGTGGTATTCATACTGGTAGGCATAGCCTGGGCTTCGATAAACGTAAACTCATATCCCATGGTAGTTGAGATGTGTAAGGGCTCCGATATCGGTAAGTTCACCGGATATTACTATACATTCTCCATGGCAGCCCAGGTATTCACACCGATACTTTCAGGGTTCTTCCTCGAGCACGTGGGATACTGGACGCTGTTCCCGTATGCAACCATATTCTCGGTGATCGCATTCGTTACCATGCTTCAGGTAAAACACGGAGATTCCAAACCTGACGCTCCTAAGAAGGGTGTCGAAGCTTTCGAAGATCTCGATATGTAAAATAATTATGCTGATACGGCCCGGCC
>CAMPCK010000072.1 GCA_946645735.1 uncultured Clostridia bacterium | reverse complement strand
GACAGCAACCACCATCATCAGAAACATCGTTGCCATGGAAACCAAGGGAGCAGAAAACTTCTTTGCAGAGCCTGCTCTTAACATTGCAGATTTCTTCGTAACTGGAGCGGAAGGAAAGGGTATGGTAAACATCCTGGATGCAAGCCAGCTCATCCACGACGCCACCCTTTATTCCACCTTCCTTCTCTGGATGCTTTCAGAGCTCTTTGAGACTCTTCCCGAGATCGGAGATCCTGACAAGCCGAGAATGGTATTCTTCTTTGATGAAGCTCATCTTCTTTTCAAGGATATCAACAAGGCTCTCATGGATAAGATCGAGCAGGTAATAAAGCTCATCCGTTCCAAGGGCGTGGGCGTATACTTCATCACCCAGTCTCCCAAGGACATTCCCGACTCCATCCTTGCCCAGCTCGGAAACAAGATCCAGCACGGCTTAAGAGCCTATACGCCGGCTGATGAGAAGGTTGTAAGGACTGTAGCAGACACCTTCAGGTCAAATCCTGAATTTGACACCTATCAGACCATCCTTAATCTCGGAGTAGGCGAAGCTCTGGTATCCACCCTGGGTCCTGACGGAATACCTACAGTAGTGGAGAAGACCAAGATACTTGCTCCCATAAGCATGGGCGTGGATATCACAGACGAAGAGAAGAAGCAGTACGTTCTCATGAATAACGCATATCTGAGATATCAGGGTATGGTTGACAGAGATTCGGCTTACGAGTTCTTCCAGAGACTGAACGAGAAAAAGACTCTCGAAAGAGAGGAGCAGGAAGCCATAGCTGCCCAGGCAAAGATCACTGCGACCGAAGCCAAGCAGGCAGAGATAGAAGCCAGGAAGGCTGAAAAAGAAGCCGAAAAGGAAGCTGCCCGTCTTCAGAAGGAACAGGAAAAAGAACTTGCCCGCATCCAAAAGGAACGCGAAAAGGAAGAGGCAGCCAGAAAGAAGGCCATTAAGCAGGTTGCATCAACCACTGCAGGATCCATAGGAAGACAGATCGGGAGATCCCTCGGATCCGCCGGCGGCAGCGCAGGCAAGAATATAGGAGGGAACATCGGAGCCCAGCTGGCAAGGTCCATTCTGGGAACCTTCCTTAAATAAACAGACACCGAAGTTTTAACCGGCATACAGGGCTCTCTTCGGAGAG
Organism: uncultured Clostridia bacterium; assembly: GCA_946645735.1. The sequence continues at coordinate 4,465 of CAMPCK010000072.1, read as the reverse complement.
CCCTTTAAAATATCGAAAGGAATCAAAATGGAACTTACAACAGCGATAAAAGAAAGAAGAAGCATCAGAAAATATGAAGACAGATATGTTCCTCATGAAGTTATTGAGGAAATCATAGAGGCTGCAAGATATGCTCCGTCCTGGAAAAACAGCCAGATAGTGAGATATGTTCTTGTAGAAAACCATGAACTGAAGGATGAACTGGCTACCGGAGATTACAGCTATGGATTCAAATATAATGCTGCAGCTCTGACCAATGCTCCTCAGGTCATGATACTGGCGTATAAGAAACACAGGTCGGGCTTTGATAAGGATGGATCTTTTTCGACACCCAAGGGAGAATTCTGGGAGGCCTTTGACTGCGGACTTGCAGCGCAGACCTTCTGCCTGCTTGCCCACGAGAGAGGAATAGGCACGGTTATCCAGGGGTATTTTGATGACAAAAAACTCTCGGAACTTCTCGGACTGCCTGAAGACTACAGCGTCGGAGCTGTCATTCCCATGGGATACAGAGCCGAGAATAACCAGGCCCCAAAAAGAAAAGAAGTATCTGAACTTCTGACATACAGGTAAAAAAACGGCCTCCTGAAGAGGCCGTTTCTTATATGGTTATAATGAAATCCGTGATAAGACTTTTAATGAACAGAAAATATATTCCGAAGGAGACTGCAATGTAGGGAACCATTGGTTTGGTTTCCTTAAGATGTGTCTTTCTTCTTATGAGAAGATAACCTATATGAAGGGCGCTCAGAAAAGTGGTGAGAATGAATATGATGAGCACTCCATAAAGGCCTGTAAGGAAGCCTATGGCTGTGAAGAGCTTGATATCGGCTCCTCCCAGAGCCCATTTTTTGTATATGGCTCTTGAGAAGAGGGCGATGACAAGCATGAGAATGAGGCCTGCGGCCGCGCCAATCAGGCTGTCATAGATCGCGTGACGGTGATAGAGAGCCATCTTCTGAGGAAGAAAGCCTAAGCCTGTCAGCACCAGAAGCATTATGAACTGGTCGGGCACTATCATGTACTTAAGGTCAGATATTGACATGATAAGAAGAAGCCACATGGCGAGAAGAAAGGGAAGGGCGATTGAAGGATCCTTGATCCCCATGTATATGCCGAGAGCAATGAAAATCCCTGTGAAGACATATTTAAAGGGAACTGATTTTATCCTCTGCTCCGTGGGATGGAGCAGCTCTTCCGAAGGCTCTTCATCATAGTCCGTGAGCCACCTTCCGGGAATGTGATTAAAAACATATACGGCGCTGTTTCCGAGAAGAGTCCCGATCATAATGGCCAGCGCGCACGTTATGAGAATAGTTAATGGTTCTGTCATGGTTTTCCTTTCTCAATATCCCTGTATTACACCCCTATTATCTTTAGATGATTCTATCACATTAGGAGGATAAGTACAATAAAGTTTGCCATCCGCCTTCTCATATGATAAAATATATAGAATAATGGAGAAGAATTTTTTGCTCAAAATCGCATATGACGGTTCCCGCTTCAGCGGCTGGCAGAGGCAGCCTGACAAGAGGACCGTTCAGGGAACCCTTGAGGAAGCCCTGAGCATCTTCACTAAAACAGAGGTTAAGCTTAACGGTACTTCCAGAACCGATGCAGGGGTCCACGCCCTCATGCAGTGCGCCTCCTTCAAGGGAGATTTTGCCATTCCTGAAGAGGGGCTTTTGAGAGCTGTGAACAACCTTCTTTCAGGAGGAATGAACCGCAAAAACTCCGTGGGAGACTGCGAGATCCTGAGTATCGAAGAGATGCCCATGGACTTTCACGCAAGGTTCGACTGCAGGGGAAAGACCTACAGATATGTGATAAATAACGGACCCAAGGATATCTTCAGAAGAAATTACTGCTGCTGGGTTCCCGGATCTCTCGATATTGAAAGAATGAGGGAAGGGGCGTCCCGCCTCATCGGAACTCATGACTTCTGTGCCTTTCAGGCATCAGGGGGAAACGAGAGGGAGACCACTGTAAGGACCATAAGCGATGCGGTGATTTCCGGAAATCCCGGAGGAGATATCATCTTTGAAGTTACCGGTGACGGCTTCCTCTACAACATGGTGAGGATCATCACGGGAACTCTCATTGAGATGGGACAGGGCAAAAAATCCCCGGAAGAAATGACAAGTATAATCGACAGCCTGGACAGATCGAGAGCGGGCCATACTGCTCCAGCTGAAGGGCTGTATCTTAAGGAAATCTATTTCAGGAGGTAGACATGGCTAGGCCTACATGGGATGAGTACTATATGAAGATGGCTGAACTGGCAGCCACCAGATCCACATGCTTAAGAAGAAACGTCGGAGCGGTTATCGTCGTTGACAACCATGCCGTTGCAACGGGATATAACGGGGCTCCCAAGGGAGTCAAGCACTGCGCTGAGATCGGCGGCTGCTTAAGAGAAAAACTCAACATCCCTTCCGGCCAGAGACATGAACTCTGCAGAGCACTTCACGCAGAGCAGAACGCCATTATTCAGGCGGCTGCCATGGGCCATGCTGTAGAAGGGGGAACTATCTACGTTACCCATCAGCCCTGCGCCATCTGCGCTAAGATGATAATCAACGCAGGCATCAAAAGGATCGTGGTCAAGGAAGGTTATCCCGACAAGATGGCCGTGGAGATCCTGGAGGAAGCAGGCCTTAAGGCAGTAATGCTCGGAGACAGATAGACCTTTTTAAGGAAATACTATGAACGAAATTTACAGATCACTAATTTTATCATTTGTAATAGCTTTTGCGGTGTCCTTTATCATGACTCCGGCGGCCATAAAAATCGCCCCTAAGGTAGGAGCCATGGATATCCCCAAGGATAACCGCAGGATGCACAACCACGCTATGCCGAGGTTCGGCGGTATGGCCATATTTTTGGGTGTCCTGACCAGTATGGTCATTATGCTCAATATGAGCTCGAAGATCATGGTTATCATAGCAGGAGGCGCCTGCATGTACATCCTGGGAGTAGTGGATGACATAAAGACCCTGAGGGCAAGGACCAAGTTCTTTTTCCAGATCGTGATCGCCGTAATAATGTACATGAATGACATCAGGGTAAGCTTCCTGAGCAATTTCTTCGGTTACGGAAGAGCTGAGCTTAACGAGATCTTCTGCTTCGTGGTCACCATTATCTGGATCGTAGGCATTACCAATACTGTCAATCTGGTGGATGGCCTTGACGGTCTTGCAGCGGGTACTACTGCGATTGCTTCTTTTGCCATAGCCTATGTAGGATATATCCATGGCATGTATTTAAGTGCAAGCGCACTGCTGGCTCTGGCGGGAGGCGCGCTTGGATTCCTGCCCTTCAACTTCTACCCTTCAAAGATATTCATGGGTGACAGCGGATCGCTTTTCCTTGGATTCATGATGTCGACATTGTCGGTCATAGGCCTGGTAAAACAGGCCACGGTAGTAGCTGTTATTATCCCCGTACTGGTAATGGGCTTCCCTATTTTTGATACGCTCTTTGCAATATTCAGAAGGATCATCAACAGAAGACCCATTATGGAAGCTGACAGGCTCCACCTTCACCACAGGCTCATAACCCTGGGTTACGGCCAGAGAAGAGCGACTCTCATGCTCTACTGCACCTCGGGCATCATGAGCGTGGCTGCTGTAACCGCCAGCCGCGAACTCTTCGTGGAGACCACAGGCCTTTATCTGATCGCAGCTCTCATGATCTACATCTTCCTTACGGATGCCAACCATTACAAGCCGCAGATCAGAAATCCGCAGGCACCGCCCATTGCGGACTGCGACAAACCTCTCACTGAGGAACAAAAAGATGAAACTCAACCGGGACAATGACCTGCCCCGGTTTTTGAATTAAAACCGCTGTTATGAAGAAGATAACCCTTGGAGTGCTGGCCCACGTGGATGCCGGCAAGACAACTTTATCAGAAACGATCCTTTACTTAACTGGTGCCACCCGCAGAATGGGAAGGGTGGATAAGGGAGATACCTTCCTTGACACAGACCCCGTTGAGAGAAACAGAGGAATCACCGTCTTTTCCAAAGAAGCGAGATTCACGTATAAGGATACGGAGTTCACCCTGGTGGATACACCGGGTCACGCAGATTTCAGCGCCGAGATGGAGAGGAGCCTCTCCGTTCTTGACTGCGCTGTTCTTGTGGTGAGCGGAGCAGAGGGAGTCCAGAGCCATACAAGGACTCTTCTCAAGCTTTTCGGACTGTATAAGATTCCCTTCTTTATCTTCGTGAACAAGATGGATATGCCGGGAGCGTCCAGGGAGGAGGTCCTTAAGGACATCAGAAAGTATGTGCCCGACATTGTGGATATTACGGAGTTCTCATCTGAGATCGGATCTGATGAAGGTTTAAGGGAACGCATCCTTAAGGATTCAAGCAGTGTCATGCTTCCTGATGACATCTCTGAGGATGCCGCCACCTGTTCAGAAGAACTCATGGAAAGCTTCATGGAGGGCGGAATA
>CAMPCK010000071.1 GCA_946645735.1 uncultured Clostridia bacterium | reverse complement strand
TAAAAAGTTAATTTTCAGATTATTCAGAATTTTCTGAAAATTCTCTTGACATGGACTCCCAAAGGTAGTAATATAGGCCCATAAGCATTTCGTAAGCCGGCGCCGGAGGGCATCTTCAGGCGGACTAATCGGTTAGCGCCGGCGCCGCGGAATTGCTTATATATACATCTCAGGGAGGCTAAAATGAACACCAAATTTATCAGCGTGATCATGCTGATCATATTCTTTGCAGTAATGATCACAGTAGGAGTTATCACAAGAAAGCGCGCAAGGACCGTTGACGGTTTTGTCCTGGGCGGCAGGAAAGCAGGTCCGTGGATCACGGCCTTTGCCTTCGGAACTTCATACTTCAGCGCAGTTATTTTCGTAGGATACGCCGGTCAGTTCGGCTGGAACTTTGGTATGTCTGCCACATGGGCAGGCCTTGGAAACGCCTTTATCGGATCTCTCATGGCCTGGAACATCCTAGGACGCCGTACCCGTATCATGACTCAGCATCTGGATGCCAAGACCATGCCGGACTTCTTCGGCAAGCGTTTCGATTCAGTGAATATGAAGATCATCGCATCGGTTATCGTGTTCATTTTCCTTATTCCTTATACAGCCTCTCTCTATAACGGACTTTCAAGTCTTTTCGGCCTTGTCTTCGACGTGCCTTACTGGGCAGTAATCGCTCTTATGGCGGTGCTCACCGGTATCTATGTAATCTTCGGAGGATACATGGCTACAGCTATAAACGATTTCATTCAGGGAATCATCATGCTCTTCGGAATCTGTGCAGTAATCGGATTCGTATTAAATGCCAACGGCGGCTTCATGGAAGCAGTGAAGAAGCTTTCTGCTGTTCCTGCTGAGGACTGGACGGGCGGAGCCTTCACATCCTTCCTGGGACCTGATCCTCTGGCACTTCTCTTCGTGGTGCTGCTCACATCTCTCGGCACCTGGGGACTTCCCCAGATGGTAAACAAGTTCTATGCCATCAAGAGTGAGGGAGATATCCATAAGGGAACTGTGATATCCACAGTATTCGCCATAATTGTTGCCGGCGGATGTTACTTCCTCGGCGGTTTCGGAAGACTCTATGCCGATAAGATCCAGTATCAGTCAAACGGTGTTACACCGCTTTTTGACTCCATCGTTCCCGCCATGCTTGCGACTCTTCCGGCTCTTGTTATCGCCGTGGTTATCGTTCTGGTGCTCTCCGCATCCATGTCCACGCTCTCATCCCTTGTGCTCACATCAAGCTCAACATTTACTCTTGACGTGATCAAGCCCATGAGCAAAAAAGACATGAGAGAGGACGATCTGGTAAGGATCATGAGGATACTAATCGTATTCTTCATAATCGTATCCGCTGTGATCGCAGTGATAAAAGACGCACATCCTGAGATCACCTTCATCGCCCAGATGATGGGTGTTTCCTGGGGAGCTCTTGCGGGATCATTCCTGGCTCCTTTCCTCTATGGCTTATACTGGAAAAAGACCACAAAGGCTTCCTGCTATGTATCCTTTGCCTGGGGCTGCATACTCATGGTGATCCAGATGGTGGTTTCACTCGGAGGAGTAGATGTGTCAGGCTGGGGACCCGTCCTGGGATACATCTTCGCATCATCCGTAAGATCCGGCGTTATCGCCATGGTTGGCGGACTTATAATCGTTCCTGTTGTAAGCCTGTTCACTTCAAAGCAGGACGAAGAGGAAGTGGAGGAGATCTTCTCCTGCTACGATGAAAAGGTGTCCGTTGCCAAGAAAGAAGCTCTGGACTGAATGTTTTTCAACAACATTATTCGCTTAGGGACTGCTTTAGGGCAGTCCTTTTTTAATGTAAGGTGGATTTTTATATCTGCCGGTGTTATAATGATTAAAGCTGAGTAAAAAAATTTTTTTATGGAGGTTATCATGGAGAGAATGATGGATGCCATCGTTAAGCCCGTTGCCGGCCCCGGCCTGGAACTGAGACGAGTTCCCGTACCTGTACCCGGTCCCGGTGAAGTGCTTATCAAGGTGCATAAAACAGCCATTTGCGGAACAGACGTACATATCTATAACTGGGATCCCTGGGCTACCCAGCATATCAAGCCGCCTATGACCATAGGACATGAATATGTGGGAGAGATCGCGGAGCTCGGTGCCGGTGTAAAAGGACTGGAAATCGGCGAGAGAGTGAGCGGCGAAGGTCATATCACCTGCGGACACTGCAGAAACTGCCATAACGGAGATATCCAGTGGTGCAAGGATACCGTATCCGTCGGAGTTGACAGGGATGGTGCTTTTGCTGAGTATGTATGTATCCCGGCAAGCAATGTTATCAAGATAGATCCCAATCTGGACGAAGACGTAGTAGCCTTCTTCGATGCCTTCGGAAATGCTACTCATACAGCCTTAAGATGGAACCTGGTAGGTGAGGATGTTATCATCACAGGAGCAGGTCCCATAGGCATCATTGCCAGCGGCATCTGCAAATACGCAGGAGCGCGCCGCGTAGTTATAACTGATACCAATGAATACAGACTGGACCTTGCAAGGAAGCTTGGCGTTGACAGAGCGGTAAACATCACAAAGGAAGATTTAAAAGACGTCATGAAGGACCTGTCCATCGTGGAAGGCTTTGACGTAGGCCTTGAGATGTCCGGTAACGGAGCAGCCCTCAATCAGATGTTTTCTGTCATGAGAAACGGCGGCAAGATCAGCCTTCTCGGTATTTCCAATGTTCCCGTATCCATCGATATGAACGAGATCATCGGAAGAGGACTGACCCTTCAGGGAATCTACGGAAGAAGAATGGACAACTGGCACCAGATGTCATACATGGTGCAGGGCGGACTTGATCTTACGCCTGTTATCACACACCGCTTCAATTACAAGGACTTCGAAAAGGGCTTCGAAGCCATGAACAGCGGCAAGTCCGGTAAAGTCGTCCTGAGCTGGACTGACTGATAATATGATTTTACAAAAAATTCACGGGAGATAATGAAATGAAATCAGCAATTTTGAAATACAGAAAGACTCTTGAAGAGATCAGAGAAAGCGGCACCTGGAAGAACGAGAGGATCATAACCACTCCTCAGAGATCCAGGATCGACACAACTGAGGCGCCTCATGTTGTTAATATGTGCGCCAACAACTATCTGGGCTTATCCGACAGCAAGGAACTGATCGAAGCTGCCAAGGCAAGCTATGACAGATGGGGCTTCGGCTTAAGCTCTGTAAGATTCATCTGCGGCACACAGCAGATCCATAAGGATCTTGAGAAAAAGATCGCAGACTTTCTGGGAATGGATGACGTTATTCTTTATTCATCCTGCTTTGACGCCAACGGCGGACTCTTCGAGACCATCCTGGGAGCAGATGATGCCATCATTTCCGATGAACTGAATCACGCATCCATCATCGATGGAACCAGACTCTGCAAGGCCAAGAGATACAGATACAAGAACAGCGACATGGATGACCTTAAGGCCAAGCTTGAAGAAGCAAAGGCAAACGGAGCTGAGCTCATGCTCATCGCCACCGACGGAGTATTCTCAATGGACGGATATGTTGCAAACCTTCAGACCATCTGCGACCTGGCAGAAGAATACGATGCCCTCGTCATGGTAGATGACAGCCATTCCGTAGGCTTCATGGGCGAGCATGGAAGAGGAACTGCAGAATTCTGCGGAGTTGAAGGCAGAGTTGATATCATCACAGGAACTCTTGGAAAAGCCCTCGGCGGAGCTTCCGGCGGATACACAGCTGCACGTCAGGAAATCGTCGACCTCCTTCGTCAGAGGAGCCGTCCGTACCTCTTCTCAAATACCCTTGCTCCTGCCATCTGCGCAGCATCATTAAAGACCTTCGAGATGCTCTCAGAGTCAACAGCTTTAAGAGACAAGGTACACGAGAACACCGCATACTTCAGAGCTGAGATGGAAAAGGTAGGCTTCGACCTTCTTCCCGGATATCATCCCATCGTAGCTGTAATGCTCTACGATGCAAAGGTCGCAGCAGAGTTTGCTGACAGAATGCTCAAGAAGGGCGTATACGTCACCAGCTTCACCTATCCTGTAGTTCCCAAGGGAAAGGCAAGGATCAGGACCCAGGTATCCGCAGGCCACACCAAGGAAGATCTGGACTTCGCAGTTTCCTGCTTCAAGGCCGTCAAGGAAGAAATGGGACTGTAATATTTCTGATATTAAACTATATGGACTGCAGTTTGACTGCAGTCCATTTTTTGTATTTTTAGTGCATTTTTTTGACAGGTGAAGTGACTTGTGATATATTATTATTAACAAAATCTTAACGCCGAGGGAACTTCTCCGGGCAGATAAATAAGGAGTGCTTTATGTACAGAACTGATGGATACAGGGTAAGGACCAAGGACGCCATGTATGAGATCGTCCCCTATATCATGCCAAAAAGATTCGACGCATCAAACAGCATCAAAGTAGACGCAGACCTGGAAAAGATGCAGGATTATATAAGAAAGTGCAGAGCAAAGGGGATCAAGATGAGCCATATGGCCATCCTGATCGCAGCCTATCTGAGGCTCACATCACAGAACCCCCTGGTAAACCGCTTTGCCATGAACAAAAAAATCTACGCAAGAAATCATTTCTGCGTATCTTTTGTTACCCTTAAGCCGGATCAGGATACGGATACGGTGACCAAGGTATATTTCAATCTTGACGATGACATTTTCACCGTTAACCGCAAAATCGAGGAGGCCATTGAGAAGGTCCAGGTGCTGGATGAGAACAACGCCATGGATAACTTCATGCCGAAGCTTCTTGCAGTGCCTTTCTTAATGAGGGTGGCAGTAGGGGGTCTTAAGCTTCTCGACAAGTACTTCACCATGCCCTTCACCATGGTGGACATCAGCCCCTTCCACACGTCCCTCTTTGTGACGAACCTGGCATCCATCAGGACGGATACCGTAAACCACCATCTCTATGAATTCGGCACCACGGGAGTGTTCATCTCCATGGGAAAACCCGTGAAGAAGACCTACCTGGATTCCGACGGGAACCCTTATGAAAAAAAGATCATGGAGCTGGGCGTAGTGACGGATGAGCGTATCGCCAACGGCCATTATATGGGCCGGTGCTTCAGAGAATTCGACAAATATCTGAAGAACCCCGAGATTCTGGAGCAGCCCCCCGAAAAGATCAACTGGGACCCCGATGTAAAGAAACCCATCAAGTGGATCTGCAAATAACAGGAGACAATATGCGGCAGCCTGAGGCTGCCGTTTTTGTATAAGCGAAAGGGGTTCACTTCACTAGTGACGTGGGGATGGTTTTTTGCATTCTTAGCGATTTGTGCTGTGATTCGCGGACATTTTTTTGCAAAATATTGAAATCTGTCCGCACAGCCTCCGAGTGCGGACACTTTTAAAGAAAATCCTCCAAATTGTCCGTAGCACATGCATCATATCAGGATTATTTACTGTGAAAACAACAGAATCTTCAAAGAACCGGCGCCTGAACATATTAATCTGACACAAACAGACATTTTTCGACAATTCTTTATAGTGGAAGAAGTGGTTCATGCGGACAGTTTTTTGCAGAATATTGAAATCTGTCCGCAGGGGGATTGTGTACGGACAATTTCAGTAAAAAACAGATTTTTTGTCCGCATAGCCACCTCGGTACAAATAAAAAAGGCTGCCCAAAGGCAGCCTTTAATACTTATGTCAAGTTATTTATAAAGCGGTGCGGTCTCTT
>CAMPCK010000070.1 GCA_946645735.1 uncultured Clostridia bacterium | reverse complement strand
ATATGTTGAAGAGATGGGGGCTGAGATGGGCTGGACCGGTAATGACCTGACCGCAAGGCCACACAGCCTTAGAAGCTTGATTATAGATGTGAGGAACACGCCGGATCTGGTGCCGGCAATTGCGGTTGCTGCTTGCAGGGCATCAGGAAAGACAGTTATAATGAACGCGGAACGCCTGAGGCTTAAAGAGAGTGACAGGCTTCACTCAATCACAGAAGTTCTCAAAAGCCTTGGTGCCATGGTTAACGAAAGACCTGACGGCCTTGAGATTTTCGGAGGCTACAGCCTTCACGGAGGAAATGTCTCATCCTTCAATGACCACAGGATTGCCATGATGGCGGCCTGCCTCAGGGGCCAGACCCCGGAAGGGCCCGATGGCGACATCATAATAGAAGGGGCGGAAGCCGTGAACAAATCCTACCCGGGTTTCTGGGAGGATTACAAGCTGCTGGGCGGAAAAACAGAGGAAATTTAGATGAAGATTTTAGTTATAAACGGACCAAATCTGAATATGCTTGGGATCAGGGAGCCGGAGCTTTATGGCAAGGGAACCCTGGCAGACCTTGAGGATATGATAACCAAGAGATGCAAAGAACTTGGAGTCAAGGTCAGCTTCTTTCAGTCAAACCATGAGGGGGCAATAGTGGATGCCATCCAGAAGGCTCTCTGGAACGAGGATGCCATTATCATAAATGCTGCGGGTTACACCCACACATCTGTCGCCATCCTTGATGCCCTTAAGGCTGTGGGGCTCCCGACGGCGGAGGTGCATCTGACAGACATAAATGAGCGCGAGGAATTCAGGAAGTTTTCATATGTGTCCCTTTATGCCCTTAAGACCATAGTGGGAAAGGGCTTCGACGGATACATTGAGGCTGTGGATTTTTTGGCAGATTACGACAGGGTGAAGCGCATGGAGGCTGCCATGGACCGTGTGGCAGAGGCCCTTAAGAGCGGCAGCAAATACAAGGAGTTCAGGTCCGACGTGACAGCCCTCGAAAAGTATTATTCCAAAGAATGGCGCTCCGACTTTGAAAAGGACGAAGAAGGCTACTTCCCCGAAGGCATGAAGAGGGGAGTCCTATCAGAGGACGGGCTGTATAATATTTTGGGAGATGTAAAATGAAAGACTTAAAAGACTTCTTTAAAGAAAACCCCAAGGCAGCGCTGGCATTTTCAGGCGGGGTTGATTCGGCATATCTTCTCTATGAGGCGCTAAATGCCGGCGCAGACCTTCACGCCTACTATGTCAAGACTGACTTCCAGCCGGAGTTTGAATTTAATGACGCTAAGCGCCTGGCGGAGGAGCTTGGTGCGGAGATGACCGTGATCTACCTGGATGTTCTGGGAGACCCCATGGTGGAATCCAACCCAAAGGATCGCTGTTACTATTGCAAAAAACACATTTTCCGTGCTATTATGGACAAAGCATACCAGGACGGTTATCAGGTTATCCTGGACGGCACCAACGCCTCGGATGATCCGGGCGACCGCCCCGGGGTACGCGCACTTAGAGAATACGGTGTGCGGTCGCCCTTACGTGAGTGCGGTCTCACCAAAGCACGCATCCGGGAGCTATCTCATGAAGCGGGGCTTTTTACCTGGGACAAGCCGGCCTATGCCTGTCTTGCAACCAGAATCCAGACGGATCAGAAGATTCTTTACAGAACTTTAAAGGCTGTTGAAGAGTGCGAGGGTTTCATGGCGGATCTGGGATTCAGGGATTTCAGGGTCCGGGTAAGAGGAGATAATGCCCTTGTTCAGATAAGGGAAGAACACAGCGAACTTTACAAAATAAACAAAGAGGATATCGAGGGGAACATAATGAGATTTTTTGACGGAGTAAGCCTCGATCCGGAATACAGAAAATGAGCAATTACGTAAAAGAACTAGTTGAAGGAATCAAATCAGGAAAAATCACTGAAGAGGAAGCCGAGGTCATGATCAGGAAGGCGCCTTTTGTGGATATCGGGTATGCCAAGGTTGACATGCACAGGGCTGTCCGCCAGGGAACACCGGAAGTGATCTATGGGGCGGGCAAGACCGCGGAGCAGATAAGAGGCATCGTATCCGCCATGAAGGAGCGCGGACAGGAGCACATTCTGATCACTAGGATAGATGAAGAGAAGGCCGCAGCTCTCAGTGATTTGGATGGATTTAAATATTACAAAGAAGGCAGGATCGGTGTTATGGGCGGAATGCCTGAACCTGACGGCATCGGAACGGTGCTGGTGATAACAGCAGGCACAAGCGACATACCGGTTGCTGAAGAGGCTGCTGTCACGGCAGAAGCCCTGGGAAACCGCGTGGAAAGGGCTTACGACTGCGGAGTGGCAGGCCTTCACAGGACTCTTTCTCATATGGATCAGATCATGACGGCAACGGTTATAATCGCCATTGCCGGCATGGAAGGAGCACTTGCTTCCGTTATCGGAGGCCTTGCTGACTGCCCGGTGATCGCTGTTCCCACAAGCGTGGGCTACGGCGCATCCTTTGAGGGGCTCACGGCGCTTCTTGCCATGATGAACTCCTGCGCATCAGGGGTAACTGTTGTCAACATCGATAACGGCTTCGGCGCAGCCTACAGCGCATCCATGATCAATCACATGCATTTCAAGGAGGACAGATAATGAAGACTTTATATATTGATTGTTCCATGGGAGCAGCAGGGGACATGCTGACAGCGGCCCTTGCTGAAGTTACGGGAGACATAAAAGCAGTTGAGGCGGAACTCAATGCTCTTGGGATCCCCGGCGTGGAATATGTGATTGAAAAAACTCAGAAGATGGGTGTGACGGGAACCTCTGCCAGAGTTCTGATAGACGGCGCTGAAGAGGTGACGGAGGACATGCACGAGGGGCACGAGCACCATCATGAGCACGACGATGATCACCACGACCACGATCACGGCCACGGACATCACCACCATAGATCCATGGCTGATATAGAGAAGATCATAAACGGCACCTCTGCACCCGAAAAGGTAAAGCAGGATGCCATCAACATATACAAGATCATCGCAGAAGCAGAATCCAAAGTCCACGGAGAACCCGTGACCGAGATCCATTTTCACGAGGTAGGCACCATGGATGCGGTGGCCGACGTAACCGCCTGCTGCTACCTTATAAACAGGATTGGATCTGACAGAATCATGGCATCACCGGTTCGCACCGGAAAAGGCCACGTACACTGCGCCCACGGAATTCTTCCCGTGCCCGCGCCTGCAACAGCCAACATCCTCATGGGCATCCCGGCTTACGCAGGGGACCTGGACGGAGAAATGTGCACGCCTACAGGAGCTGCCGTGCTTAAATATTTTGCAAAAGAATTTGGAGAGCAGCCCGTGATAAAGGCAGAGGCCATGGGCTACGGCATGGGCAAAAAAGACTTCGCCCAGCTCAACGCCGTCCGCGCAATCCTTGGCGAGGAAGCCGGAAACACGGATAAGATCGTTGAACTCACGGTGAACCTGGACGATATGACTCCCGAGAGGATAGGATTTGCCTGCGACAGATTTTTTGAACTGGGGGCAGTGGAAGTATATACCACCTCCGTCCACATGAAAAAATTCCGTCCCGGAGTCGTCCTCACCGTCATGTGCCGCGAGGACAAGCGCGACACCATGGTGGAAGCCATTTTCAGATACACCACGACCCTGGGGATCCGCGAGAACATCAGCAAAAGATATTCACTTAAGCGCGAGGTTGTTACCGTGGATTCACCCTTCGGCGAGATACGCAAAAAACAGTCTGCGGGCTACGGCGTCATCCGCGAAAAGTACGAGTACGACGACCTGGCAGCCATTGCCCACGGCGAAGGCGTGTCCATTGACGAGGTGGTCAAGGCCCTGGAAAAGAACGAAGGTACATACTTCGAAACGGAAGAGGAAGACTTTGACGACAGAACCTGACGGGGCTGTATATATAAAGAGGAAGATTTATGAGAATCGAAGGCGAAAAAGTATATTTAAGAGAAACCATAGAAGCTGACTGGGAGTTATTTGCATACTGGGAAACGAAACCTGAAGTCACGGATTTCTTTACTATTAATGAGGGACGGGATCTCATGGAGATCGCGGATGAGATCAGTGGCAGGGCAGACGACCCGACCCAGATCGACTTCACCATCTGCATGAAAGACAGCAACGCGCCCATCGGCCGCGTGTACATCTCATCCATAAACTCCCACTACGACTCCATGGATATCACAAGGATATATATCGGAGAGCTTGGTCTCAGGGGTCTGGGCCTTGGAGAGGATGCCTTAAGGTGCGCCCTGAAATACGGTTTCGATGAACTGGGCTGCGAGAGAATAACCCTGGACTATGTCACAGGAAACGAGCCCGCACACCAGCTCTACCTCAAATGCGGCTTCAGAGACGAGGGCTGCATGCGCCACTCCGGAAAGAAAAATAAAAAATATATTGATTTAAATCTCATGTCGATTCTTAGGGAAGAATACTATATATGATATGAAAATATGTGTGAACAAAACTTTGCATAATAGCAAGGTTTTGTTTTTTATTGTCGAAAAATTGCAGGAAAACATGTAGTTTTGTGTAGATTGACGATTCCGCTAAGGAGGGATATATTGTAGGTAATGGACGAGAAATTCGTACCATTACAGTGCTAATGTAGGGAAGGAGTATGCATAGATGTCCGAGCGGACCCCATAGAGAAGGGGGTTCGCTCCGGGCACGGCATCAGATCGCTGTATTATGAGTCCGGCTCAGCAGGAGAGAAGATCCTGAATATGCCTTCGCTAACTCCTTATTACTACATCTTGTGCCTTGTGTTTTTGCAAAAAAACATCAAAAAAACTTCGATTTACTCTCAAAAAACTTATGTAAACACGCTTGATTTTTAAGGCTTCAGGCGTGTTTTTGCTTGGAAAAATACCTATTGACAAACCCAAAATTTGGTATTATAGTAGTACTCGAGCCACAAGATGTTGTGGTCTTAACGACAACCTCAAGTGCTCACCAAAAGAAAGGAGTCATCCATGAACGGAATCAAAAAAATCGTAAAGCGCGACGGCCGTACCGTTGATTATGATATCAATAAGATAGCCGACGCCATTTTCAAGGCAGCACAAGTTCTTGGGGGTAAGGATCATGACCTTTCCCTTGAGATCGCACAGGAGGTAGAGGACTATCTCATAGATGTCTGCCACAACCAGGTGCCCACTGTAGAACAGATCCAGGACGCCGTAGAAAAGGTCCTCATCGAAAACGGCCACGCAAGAACAGCCAAGGAATACATCCTTTACAGAGCTGAGCGTACCAGAGCCCGTGAAATGAACACGAAGCTCATGAGAATATATGAGGATCTCACTTTTAAGGATGCCAAGGATAATGACATCAAGCGTGAGAACGCAAACATCGACGGAAACACCGCCATGGGAACCATGCTTAAATATGGTTCTGAAGGCGCCAAGGAATTCTACAAGATGTATGTTATCGATCCCAAGCACGTAAAGGCCCATGAGGACGGAGACATCCATATCCACGATATGGACTTCTACACACTGACCATGACCTGCTGCCAGATCGATATTGCCAAGCTTCTCGAGGGAGGCTTCAGCACAGGACACGGACATCTGAGAGAACCCAATGACATAGAGAGCTATGCTGCCTTAGCCTGTATCGCCATTCAGTCCAATCAGAATGACCAGCACGGCGGTCAGTCCATTCCTAACTTTGATTACGGCATCGCGCCCGG
>CAMPCK010000069.1 GCA_946645735.1 uncultured Clostridia bacterium | reverse complement strand
CGGCTTCGAAGGTCTGGGTTCTGACATAGTGAATTATGAACCTGAATACAGGGAGATCTTCGAATATCTTCTCGGAAGGGTCGTCATCGTAAGAGATCTGGATACTGCAGTCAGACTCTCCAAGAATGTGGGCGGCGGAGTTAGATTCGTTACCCTTGAAGGAGAAGTCATAAATGCCAACGGAGCTATCACCGGCGGTAAATACAAGAACAAGACTGCAAACATTCTTTCCAGAAGAAATGAGATCTCATCTCTTGATGATCAGATGAAGATGATCCTGAAAGATCAGGAACACCAGACGGAGCTTCTGAGAGGTGATGAAGAGAAACTCGAGACCCTCAGGGCATCGCTCAAAGCCCTTGAGCAGGAGCTTTCCTCCCTTAAACTTAAGGACGTGGACCTCCAGTCAAGGATCAGATCCCTTGAGGAAAACGTAAGAAACGCAGCTGAAGCCGATGAGAGAAGAGACAGAGAGCTTAAATCCATCGACGAGGAATTCGCAAACACTGAGAATATCATCAGGGAATCCTCAGAAGAGGCTGACAGATGCGATGAGGAAATAAGAAAGCTTGAAGCTGAGTCTGAAGAATTCATAAAGAATATTGAAGCCCTTACAGATAAAGTATCCGCATCCAGCGAAACCATCACCAACGCAAGGATCCTCAAGACAGACCTTGACAATAAGATGGATGCCCTGGATAACCTGATGGAGCTTACTCAGGATAACATCGACAGCCTGACAGAACAGATCGACGAGAGAATGGAAAAGAGGGATTCCATAGAGGAGAAACGCGAGCATCTCATGTTCGGCTCCGACGACGTGGAAGAAAGATTCAAGGCTCTCACTAAAGAAAAGGAAGACCTGGACGAATATATTTCCCAGGTGGATAAGGAAAGAGAAGAACTTCTCAAGTCCATTTCCGATATGAACAGGGAATACAACGAAGTTATTGATAAGTTCAATTCCTATGTATCCCAGAAACAGCAGCAGGAGATCAGGCTTGCCAGAAACGAAGCTCAGCTGGAGACTGCCAAGCAGAAACTCCTTGAAGACTTTGAGATCAGCTACGCCCAGGCTCTTGAGTTCAGAAAAGAAGACTTCGCCTATACCGCAGGAGTCAAGCGCAGCCGTGAGATCAAGAACCGTCTGGAGGAACTGGGAGATATCAACGTGGGATCCATTGAAGAGTACAGACAGGTATCCGAAAGATACAGCTTCCTTCTTGATCAGAGGAAGGATATCACCGATGCCATGGACGAACTCAAGGCTATCATCGATGATATGGACAGAACCATAAAGACCAAGTTCAAGGCAAACTTTGACGAGGTCGTAAAGAACTTCGAAGAGATTTTCAAGGAACTCTTCGGCGGAGGAAATGCTGAACTCATTCTGGACAATGAGGATGATCCTCTTGAATCCGGTATTGAGATCAACGCTCAGCCTCCCGGAAAGAAGCTTCAGAATATCAATCTTCTCTCCGGCGGTGAGAAATCCATGACTGCCATTGCTCTCATGTTCGCAGTTCTCAAGACCAAGCCTACGCCTTTCTGCATACTGGATGAGGTTGAGGCTGCCCTTGACGATGCAAATATCGACAGATTCGCAAGCTACCTTAAGAATTTCAAGGATATCCAGTTCGCCGTGGTCACTCACCAGAAGGCTACCATGGAACATGCAGATGTTCTTTACGGAGTGACAATGCCCGAGCAGGGCATTTCCAGAGTCCTTTCATTAAGACTCGGAAGCGATTTTGAACTTTAATAAACAAAGGATAAAGTTATGAGTATTTTTAAAGAGAAAAAGGGATTTTTTGGAAATCTCGGTGCAAAGATCCACGATACCATCTTCGCGAAGATGGAAGTGGATGAAGATGTAATGGATGAACTTGAGGAAATCCTCATTACATCAGATATCGGCATGGAGACCACCATGAAGATCATGGACAAGATCCGTGACAAAATATCCACTGACTATATAGTCAAACCCGAAAACGTCAGAAAAGCTCTCTCCAATATCATCATGGAATGTGTTGACAAGGGAGATAAGCAGCTCTTATCTGACAAGACCCCTCTGGTGATCCTCATGATAGGAATCAACGGAGGAGGAAAGACCACCACCATAGGAAAGCTTGCTCACAGATTAAAAGGTCAGGGCAAGACCGTAATGCTTGCGGCAGCAGATACTTTCAGAGCTGCTGCATCCGAACAGCTTTCCATCTGGGGTGAGAGAAACGGTATTCCCGTCGTTAAGCATCAGGAGGGTGCAGACCCTTCAGCTGTAATTTTTGACGCCATTCAGTCAGCCAAGGCCAGGGGCACAGACGTCCTTATCTGTGACACAGCCGGCAGGCTTCAGAACAAAAAGAATCTCATGAATGAGCTGGAAAAGATGAACAAGGTCATCGGACGCGAATGGCCTGAAGCTGACAGAGAAACCCTGCTTATACTTGATGCAACCACAGGAAAGAATGCCATTTCACAGGCTCAGGAGTTCGGTAACGTCGCAGACATCACAGGCATTGTCATCACCAAGCTTGACGGAACAGCCAAGGGCGGAATAGCAATAACCATAGCCGATGAATTCGATATGCCCATCAAATTTATCGGAACAGGCGAGGGCATTGAAGACCTTGAAGCCTTTGAGCCCCGTGAATTTATCGGAGGATTATTTGATGAGTAAGCCAATAGTTGCCATCGTAGGCCGTCCTAACGTAGGCAAAAGTACATTTTTTAACAGAATGGTGGGAAAGAGAATCGCCATCGTTGAAGATACTCCTGGCGTAACCAGGGACAGGATCTATGCTGAAGCTGAATGGAATTCCATTACCTTCGGCCTTATAGATACAGGCGGTATTGAACCTTCTTCCACAGATATCATTCTTTCCCAGATGAGAGAGCAGGCACAGATCGCCATGGATCTCGCCGACGTCATCATATTCATGTGTGACGGAAAAGAAGGCCTGACCCATGCGGATCATGAAGTAGCTGACATGCTGAGAAGAACAGGCAAGAAGGTTGTCCTTGTCATTAACAAGATCGACAAGCCCACAGCTCTTCCCGATTTCTTCTATGATTTCTATGAACTCGGTCTCGGAGAGCCCATACCCATTTCTTCAGCCAACATGCTGAACTTCAACGATGTTCTCGATGAAGTGGTATCAGGCTTCCCCGAAGATCTGGAAGAAGACGATGAAGAAGACATCAAGATCGCAGTTATAGGAAAGCCCAACGTAGGAAAGTCATCCCTCGTGAACTGCCTCCTCGGTGAAAACCGTGTTATCGTTTCTCCCATTGCCGGCACCACCAGGGATTCCATCGACTCACCCTTTGAAAAGGACGGACAGAAATACGTTCTTATCGATACAGCCGGTATCAGAAGACAGTCAAGGATCAACGATGATATAGAGAAATATTCTGTTGTCCGCGCAGTAGCCGCCATCGAAAGATGCGACGTCTGCGTCCTCATGATCGACGGTGCTGAAGGCCTGTCCGAACAGGACAAAAAAATTGCCGGCATCGCCCATGAAGCAGGAAAGGGTATAGTCCTCGTAGTCAACAAGTGGGATCTGGTTCCCAAGGAAACCAATACCATGAGAGACTTCAGAAGACTCCTTGAAGCAGACCTTCAGTTCATGAGCTATGCGCCGATACTTTTCATTTCAGTAAAGGAAAAGCAGAGAGTAAAGCAGGTCATCGATACATGTAAAACCGTATCCGAGAACCGCGCTCAGCGCGTTCCCACCAGCCAGCTCAATGCTCTTATCCAGGATGCTGTTCTCATGAAACAGCCGCCTTCAGACAAGGGTAAGCGCCTGAAGATCTATTACGGAACTCAGGTAGGCGTCAAGCCGCCTCTCTTCAGCTTCCAGATCAACAAGAGGGAGCTCATGCACTTCTCATATTCAAGATATATCGAGAACCGCATAAGAGAAAGCTTCGGCTTCGAAGGAACATCCATCAAATTCATTTTCAGAGAAAAGGGAGAAAGGGACGATTTCATTGGTTAAGATTGTTATAACACTGATAGTTTCATATCTTCTCGGAAGCATATCTCCTGCCATCCTTCTCGGCAAGGCCAGGGGAATAGACATAAAAAAAGAGGGAAGCGGTAACGCCGGAACAACCAACGTCTTAAGAGTCATGGGCGGCAAGGCTGCCATCATAACCCTTACAGTGGATATACTCAAGGGACTTCTTCCGGCCCTGATCTTCGGACATGTCTTCGGAGATCCTGTATACGGATACCTTGCATGCCTCTTGGCATTCATAGGCCACGTTTTCCCCGTATACTACGGATTCAAGGGCGGAAAGGGCGTTGCTGTAGCCTTCGGAGGACTTCTCGGAGTAAACTGGAAGATCGCTCTGCTTTGTCTTCTTACGGTAGTTGTATTAACGCTTATTTCCAAAAGGATGTCCGTAGGGTCTATCGCAGGAGCCATAAGCGCTGTTCCTTATACCATCTGGCTTGAACCCAAAGCCATACCCTATATCGCTGTAATGGCTCTTCTCATAGTATTCATGCACAGAGGAAACATTAAGCGCCTTATAAATCACGAAGAACCTCCTCTGGGATTTCTTGATAAAAACAAGAAAAAGAAGGAGGAAAAGAATTGAAGATTTCAGTTATAGGTTCCGGAAGCTTCGGTACAGCTCTTGCCATGCTCCTTGTAAACAAGGGTCATGATGTAATTCTTTACGGAAGAAATGAAGTTCAGATGAAGATGATCGGGGCTACTCACGGAAATCACAAATACCTTCCGGGAGTGATCCTTCCTGATGCGCTTAAGGCAACATCAGATCTTCATGAAGCAGTTTCCGGAAGAGAACTTCTGGTAATGGCAGTCCCGGCCCAGAGCTTCAGGGATACAGCAATTAAGGTATCTGAGATATCAGAAGGTATCCCTATGGTAAACGTTGCCAAGGGAATAGAGAAGGGTACCTTAAAGAGAATGTCTGAGATCGCACAGGAATATTTCGGAGAAACTCCCTATGCCTGTCTTTCCGGACCGTCACACGCGGAAGAAGTGGCAAGATACCTTCCCACCACCGTATGTGCCGCATCAAAGGATCCTGAATTTGCAAAGCTGGTCCAGCACGTTTTCATGGATGACAGCTTCAGGGTATATACCAATGACGATCTTACAGGAGTGGAACTCGGAGGATCAGTCAAGAATGTTATCGCTCTCTGCTGCGGTATCTCTGACGGTCTCGGCTTAGGCGACAACGCCAAGGCAGCTCTTATCACAAGAGGTATTGCTGAGATGACAAGACTCGGCACAGCCATGGGAGGAAGCCCTGAGACCTTTGCAGGACTCTCAGGCATCGGAGACCTGGTAGTCACCTGTACCTCCATGCATTCCAGAAACAGGAGATTCGGAATCCTTCTGGGACAGGGAATGCCCATAGACCAGGCACTTGAAAAGATAGGCATGGTAGTTGAAGGCTATACGACTCAGGAAGCTGTAAACGAACTTGCTATTAAATATAACGTAGAAATGCCCATTACATCCACCCTGCACAGACTTCTTCTGGGCGAGATCACCGCTGAAGAGTGCATCGGACTTCTCATGGGCAGGAAAGAGAAACATGAGTAAAAGTTTTTTTATACAGACCTTCGGCTGCCAGATGAACGAACATGACTCTGAGATCATGGCAGGAATGCTCATTGACAAGGGTTATGTCCAGGCAAAGGACAGAAAGGACGCAAACATCGTCCTCTTCAACACCTGCAGCATCCGTGAC
>CAMPCK010000068.1 GCA_946645735.1 uncultured Clostridia bacterium | reverse complement strand
CCCTCTTTGAAGACAACGCTGAATTCGGTTTCGGTATGGCTACATCCATGAAGGCAAGACGTCAGGAAATGAAGTCTGCTGTTGAGAGATTCGCAGAAGCTCACCCCGACAAGTGGGAAGCTAAGGCATGGCTTGCTACAATGAACGATGCTGACAAGTGCAGAGCTACCGGCGACAACCTCGTTAAGGCCTGTGAAGGACTTGATGAAGCTGATGCAAAATACATCGTTGATAACAAAGATATGCTTATCAAGCCTTCAATGTGGATCTTCGGCGGAGACGGCTGGGCATATGATATCGGTTACGGCGGCGTTGACCACGTACTCGCTTCCGGCGAAAACGTAAACATCATGGTATTCGATACCGAAGTTTACTCCAACACCGGCGGACAGTCCTCCAAGGCTACTCCTATCGGTGCCGTTGCCAAGTTCGCAGCAGCTGGTAAGGAAGTAAAGAAGAAAGACCTTGCTCAGATCGCTATGGCTTATGGTTATGTATACGTAGCTCAGATCGCTATGGGTGCTAACCCCGAGCAGACAGTAAGAGCTCTTAAGGAAGCCGAAGCTTACGAAGGACCTTCCCTCATCATCGCTTATGCTCCTTGTATCAACCACGGAGTAAAAGCCGGCATGAACAAGTCCATGCTCGAAATGAAGAAGGCCGTAAGAGCAGGTTACTGGAACCTCTTAAGATTCGATCCTTCCAAGGCAGCAAAGGGCGAGAATCCGCTTTCTGTTGATTCCCACCAGCCTACAGAGTCCTACAGAGACTTCATCATGGGCGAAGTACGTTACAACTCCCTGAAGCTGAACTTCCCTGAGAGAGCAGAAACACTGTTCACCAAGGGTGAAGAATTCGCTAAGGAAAGATACGAGACCCTGAAGCACCGTCAGGACAGCTTTGATAAATAAGGAAAGGAGGATGAATCATAATGGCAGATTATAAGAGATTTGAAGTCACTTGGAAAAGAAGACTCAATGATAATATGGTGTGGATGAAGATATACGCACCACTGGTTGCAAAGCATGCTAAACCGGGACAGTTCATCATCCTTCGTACCGATGAATATGGCGAGAGAATTCCTCTTACCATGGCTGGACACAACTCAGAAGAAGGAACTATTGACCTTATCTATGCAGCAGTTGGAAGAACCACAATGCTCATGGACCAGATCGAAGTCGGCGAATGCTTCGCAGATATCGTAGGCCCTCTCGGCAAACCGACCCACATGGAAGGACTTAAGTCCGTCTGCGTAGTCGGCGGCGGTACAGGTAATGCTCTTGCTTATCCTCTTGCCTGCGGCATGAAGGATGCAGGAGTTGATACCTACATGGTAGAAGGCTTCAAGAACAAGGATCTCGTTATCCTTGAAGAAGAATTAAAGGAACACTTAGGTGATGACCACGTATTCGTAGTTACCGACGACGGTTCCTACGGTGAAAAGGCTTTCACCACAGTTAAGCTTGAAAACCTCATCAAAGAGGGATATCAGTTCGACGAAATCGTAGCTGTAGGTCCTCCCATCATGATGAAGTTCGTATGTGAGATCGCTGCTAAATACAACATCCCTTCCGTTGCTTCCCTTACCGCTTACATGATCGACGGTACCGGAATGTGCGGCGGCTGCAGATGCAAGATCGGCGGAGAAGACAAGTTCGTCTGCGTAGACGGACCTGAATTCGACGGTTCCTTAGTAGACTGGGATGACCTCATGAAGAGATCAAACTACTACAAAGAACAGGAAGCTTATGACAGAGCTCACGTTTGCAGATTAACAGGAGGTGTTCGTTACAATGATTAATTTAGTACATTCACAGAACCCTATGCCTGAACAGGCTCCTGACGTAAGAAACAAGAACTTCCTGGAAGTCTGCACAGGTTATACGGAAGAACAGGCCATCAACGAAGCAATGCGTTGCTTAAGATGCCGCAAGAAACCCTGCGTATCCGGATGTCCTGTAAATATCAAGATTCCTGATTTCATTGCCAAGGTTGCTGAAGGCGACTTCGAAGCAGCTTATGACATCATTTCCGAAGACAGCTCACTTCCCGCAATCTGCGGACGTGTATGTCCTCAGGAAACACAGTGCCAGGGCAAGTGCGTTCACGAAGTAAGAGGCGAATCCGTTGCTATCGGACGTCTTGAAAGATTCGTAGCTGACTGGCACGCTGCCAACTTTGGCGACGTTGAGGTACAGCCCGTTGAGTCCAACGGACACAAGGTTGCTATCATCGGTGCAGGCCCTGCAGGTCTTGCATGCGCAGGAGATCTTATCAACAAGGGTTACGAAGTAACAGTATTCGAAGCCCTTCACAAGACCGGCGGCGTACTGGTTTATGGTATCCCTCAGTTCCGTCTCCCCAAGGAGATCGTAGCAATGGAAGTTGCCAAGCTGGAAGCCAAGGGTGTTAAATTCGTTACCGACGCTGTTGTTGGCCGTGCCTTCACAGTAGACGAGCTCATGAAAGAAGAAGGATTCGAATCCGTATTCATCGGAACCGGCGCAGGACTTCCTTCCTTCATGAACATCCCCGGCGAGAACCTCATCGGTGTATGCTCCGCTAACGAATACCTTACCAGAATCAATCTTATGAAAGCATATCGTCCTGAATATGATACCCCTATCATGCACGGCGACAGAATCGCTGTAGTAGGCGGCGGCAACGTAGCAATGGATGCTGCAAGATGCGCTAAGCGTATGGGAGCTTCTGAAGTTACCATCATCTACAGAAGATCCATGGCTGAGCTCCCTGCAAGAGCAGAAGAAGTTCACCACGCCATGGAAGAGGGCATCATCTTCAAGCTCTTAAACAACCCTGTTGAGATCCACGGGGACGAAAACGGAAACGTAAGATCCATCGAATGCGTAGAGATGGAACTCGGCGAACCCGATGCTTCCGGAAGAAGAAGACCTATCGAGAAGAAGGGCTCCAACTTCGAGATTCCTGTAGACATGGTTATCATGTCCATCGGAACCAAGCTCAACACCCTGATCCTTGATACTACTGATAAGCTCGAAGCTAACGCTAAGGGCGGTATCGGAACTGATGATGATGCTGCAACCAACCGCGAAGGCATCTTCGCAGGCGGTGATGCTGTAACAGGAGCTGCTACAGTTATCAAAGCCATGGGAGCCGGCAAAGTTGCTGCTGCATCCATCGATCAGTACCTTGCTAAATAATTTTGCTATTACTTAACATAAAAAGGCCTCAGAAATGAGGCCTTTTTTATGTCCATTGATTTTGTTTATTAATACTAATATTTTTTAATATTTTTGTTATAAAATCCAAATTTCATATTGACAAATTACTCAAAAAATAGTATATTTTTTCTATAGTGGTATTGACCATGAACGAGAATGCTTGGCAGGTGCCTGATCTTCATAGAAAAAAGGTCTTTCTCACCTTTCTGCCCATCCGGCGCACGATTTCTCTTTACTCCATATACTCGGACGGCAGACTATGAAGACGGATATCTCACCTAAATACCTTTCCATAAATCAGCACAG
This sequence comes from uncultured Clostridia bacterium, assembly GCA_946645735.1. Next base: position 2,255 of record CAMPCK010000068.1, on the reverse strand, counting down.
CTGAACTAGATATCACGAACCATTCTCTCTGCATCTGACCAAGCATTTAGCCAAAAATAACCTCCCGCCTTAAGGCAGGAGGTTTTTAATTGCTTTGTCTTATGCCTTTCCTCTGGCCTGAACCAGCTCAATGGCTTCTTTTCCTGTAATGAACTCTACGTCTATGGCAGTTACGCCGCACTGAGCACGCTCAATATCGATCTGTCTTGCGATCTCCTCAGCGTTATGCACGCCTTTTACGAACTTGGTGGTCAGATCGGTAAGGGCCTTGTAGTACTCTTCTTCCTCTGTAACCACTCTTGCATTTCCGTAGCAGATGGCAGATCTGAAATTGGTGCTGTAGTTTTCGGGATCGTTCTGGTCCATATCCACAACACAGAAGGATACCTTGGGCTGTTCCATCATATAGTCCCATCTCATGCCTTTATTGGCTCCGTGGAAATAGATTCTGTTAAGCTCCGGGTTATAGTAGTAATTAATGGGAACCGCATAGGGATAATCATCATCCGCCATTATGGCCATAACTCCGTGGGTGCCCCTCTCGAGAATCTCAAGGCAGTCTTCCTCAGACAGAATCTGTTTAAATCTTCTCATCGTTCTCATGATTTCGTTTCTCCTTTTGCTTATCTGTTATAAATCATCATGTCAAGCAGAAACTCATCGTTTTCTGCGTCCACGTCATGAACCACTTCACCGTTTACAACGGTCATGTCTGCGCACAGTCTGCTGAATTCCCCGGGTCTCAGGCTGAATACATCCTCACTGAAGATGGTGAAATCTGCGTATTTTCCTTTTTCGACGGAACCGAGGACGTCCTCCATTCCGATTATGGCTGCGGACTCCATGGTAAGATGCTCCACGGCTTCCTCCGGATCGGACACCGCATCTTCAAAATAGCTTCTGCCCATTTCGTCGGCTCTCCAGGTGGTGAAGACCGTGCCGCTGGAACTCAGAACTGAGTCTTCCTCATCCGTAAGCTCTTCATCGGATATTATGAGGATATTGTTATGATATCCTTTATTTCTTATATAGTCAACGGCATTGTAGGCCTTGATCAGGTCATCATGCTCCACGGCCTCCAGGAACAGAATGAATCCTCTGTCAGAGCATTCAAGAAGTATGTCGTTCAGGTCCTTCTGAGGGAAGACTCTTCCTTCCGATGAATCCAGCACCAGATGCAGTATCTCGTTTCTTACCATATCATCCAGCTCTACGCATTTGGTCCTTCTCATGCTCAGAACTTCCTTTACGAGCCTTGCAGGGGCCGGTCTGTTGATATAAAGGGCGCCGTTGAATCTCTGCTTAAGGTCAGATTCTGTGAAGAGTTCGATGAGGCTGTCTTCATACTCGTTCTCGATTTCATTGGGTGTCTTGAGATTGACTACGGAGGTTATGCCCTTGTCTGCAAGGGCTCTCATATTCTCCAGTACTTTTCCCGTGAACTCGCTGTTATCCACATAGTATTCCGTGAGATCCTCTTCAGGATCTTCCTCTTCTTCAGGTTCCTCTGTCTCCTCAGGGAGCTCCTCCTCGTCCTCATCATCCTCAAGGACCTGGACAGCGTGGTCAAGACTTGCAAAGATATTCTTTGCATCCTCTTCTTCAGCTTCCTTCTCCTCTTCCTCATCCATGGCATAATTTGCCTCCATCATCTTCATGACAGGGCTGTGATGTATGTCGATGAATCCGGGAAGAAGATACTTGCCTTCAAGATCTATAAGCTCTGTATCTTCGTCTATAAGGTTTTCCATCTCGCTGTAATTGCCGACAGCCATGATTTTGCCGCCCTCAACAGCCACAGCTTCCGTCCAGGGAAGTCCGGGATCCATGGTGTAAACCTTAGCATTATAGAATATTCTGTCTGCACAGACAGCTTTTTTCCTGAATAAACCAAAGGCCATATGATACCTCCAAAAAAATTCTAAAAATATTCTACCACATTTTTCTGTGATGTGTTATAATAAAATGTATTTTTGTTGGAATATTGATGATTCCCCGCCTGTCAATAAGGATAAGCGGATATCAATAGATAATAACAATAAGGAGTTAGAAAATGCAGAGAAGAATTGGAACTATCTCAAGAGGACTCCGCGGACCTATCGTAAAGGAAGGAGACGACTTAAGAAAGATCGTAGTAGACACCTTTATGGATTGTGTCAACAACGGAGAATTTGAAATCGGCAGAAAAGATGTACTGGCAATCACTGAATCCATCTTGGCTCGTTCCGAAAAGAACTACGCTACAACCGAACAGC
>CAMPCK010000067.1 GCA_946645735.1 uncultured Clostridia bacterium | reverse complement strand
CTTCTTCTGGGGCGCAATGTTCGGAAGCTGGTTCGGAGACCTCATTCCTGTGGTATCATCCACTTTCTTCGGAAAAGAGATCGCTGTAAAGCCGATTCTTTTCGACCCGCTTTCGAATCCTATGCCGCTTCTGGTAGCATCCATAGTACTCGGTGTTGCTCACCTGTTCCTCGCTTTGGGAATTGAAGGATATAAACTTCTCAAGCAGGGCAAACTCGTAGATTTTATCTGCAACATCATTCTGTGGTATGCGACCATCATCGGACTCATCCTGTGGCTTGCAGGAAGCGCCATAGGACCGGCTGCCCAGACCATCGGCAAGTATATGTCCATCATAGCCATTGTAGGCCTGGCAGTAACTGGAGGAAGAGACCGCAAGGGATTCGGCAAGATCATGGGAGGATTCTCCAACGTGTATGATATCACGAGCTGGCTTTCGGATATCATGTCATATGCCAGAATCATGGCCCTCGGCCTTGCGACCGGAGCCATTGCCCAGGTAGTCAATACCATCGGAACTCTGGCAGGCGGAGGCGTAAAGGGCGCGATATTGTTCATTATCGTATTCCTTCTCGGACATACGCTGAACTTCGGAATAAACGTTATAGGTGCTTTCATCCATTCAGCACGTCTTCAGTTCGTTGAATTCTTCGGAAAGTTCTACGAAGACGGCGGAGATGCATTCGCACCTCTCAAAAAGAATACAAAATATATAAAAATCGAGAATAAATAACTCTTAAGGAGGAGAAAAAATGTTAGACGGTAATGGATTAGCTCTTATAGGAGCAGCAATTGCAGCTTGCGCAGGCTGTGGATCCGGTATGGGTGTTGGTATAGCAGGACAGGCGGCAGCAGGAGTAGTAGCAAGCGATCCCAAGAAATTCGGAAGAACGCTGTTGCTTCAGGCTCTTCCCGGAACCCAGGGTATCTACGGTGTAGTAATCGCATTCCTTATTTTCGTAAAGACCGGTTTCCTTTCAGGCGCCGCAGTTGATCTGACTGTAACTCAGGGACTCTATTTCCTGGCAGCAGGTATTCCTATCGGTGTTGTAGGTTTTGCTTCCGGTGTTGGACAGGGCAGAGCTGCAGCTTCTGCACTTCAGCTTATGGCAAAACGTTCCGATCAGATGGGTAAAGGAATCGTATATACCGTAATGGTAGAGACCTATGCTATTTTCGCTTTCGTAGTTTCCATTCTTATCTGGAGCAACATCGCTATATAACATACATATAAAAGAGTTTGCTTTTGATCAAGAGAAAATAAGAGGAAGAAACTATGAGCATAGAAAAAATCACATCAACTATCCTGGATGAAGCTAAGGAGGCCGAAAGAGCGGCCATCGAAGAAGCCCAGGCAAAATGTGATCAGATCATAGAAGAGGCCAGAGAAAAGGCTAAGGAAAAGTCCGCAGCCCTCATCAAAAAAGGACACGAGGAGAAGGAGAGAATCATCCTCAGACGCGAGTCCGTAGCGGCCATAGACAGCAAGAAAGTCCTCCTTGAGAAAAAACAGGAAGTCATCAAGGAATGCTTTGATGAATCCATCAAGAGAATCACAAATCTTCCAAGAGAGGAATATATAAACTATCTCGTACAGGTGGGAATCAACTCCCAGATGTACGGAGGTCTGCTCACATTTAATGAAAAAGAAAGAACAACCATCGCACCTGAGGTCATAAAGAGACTGAATGAGGCCACAGAGGAAATGCGTGAGGAAAAGTACGGAGACTTTCCATACAGTGAAAGGTTCGAACTGAACGAGAAGTCCGAACCCATCACAGGCGGATTCTGGATCAGATACAGACTTACCTACGCAGACAATACCGTGGGAACTCAGGTGGATTTCGCCAGAGTAAACATGGCGGCAGAAGTATCCAGAATGCTTTTTGAGGAGGAGTGACATGGCAGACTATATTTTCCCATGTGTCGTCATTCGTTCCAAGGAAACAGAGCTTCTGAACCGTGAGGAAACCTTAAGGCTTATGGAACTTCAGAATGTACAGGACATTATGAATGTTCTCGCGGAGCACGGATACGGAGATGGCAGGGAGTTGGAGAATCCAAGGGATTTCGAAGCAATTCTTTCCAAAAATATGGAAGAGACCTATGAGACCATCTACTCGTCCATCCCCGATGAAAAGGTTCTGAACTTCCTTAAGTACCCCAACGATTATCATAATCTCAAAGTACTTCTTAAGGCTGAGTTCTTAAAGACAGATGCCAGCCATCTTCTGATCGATTCAGGTACTATTCCTGCAGATCAGATGGAGGAAATGCTGAGAAAGAGGGAATACTCCCAGATGACCGTTGAAATGAGGGCGGCGGTTGATGAAGCCATCGAGCTCTTTGCCAAGTCAAGGGATCCTCAGGAAATTGACCTGAGACTTGATAAGGCCTGCTACAAGGATATGCTTACAGATGCAGAAGAATCCGGAAGCGATTTTCTTAAGGAATATGTCATGAGAAAGATCGACTCTCTCAACATCGATTCCTTCGTAAGACTTAAGGAGATCGGAAAGCCCAGAACCTTCTACAGAAGAGTGTTCCTTGAAGGCGGCAATCTGGATGAGAATGCCATCGAGCAGCAGGCATCAGGCATAGTAAATGAAGTCGGCGTTTCCGGCGTTGAAAAGTATCTCGACAACGAGAAGATGGATTTCGTAAGAGACGCTCTCTACGTTCCCTTCGGAATCGAGCCCATCGTCGGATACCTGGAAGCCAAGGAGGCCGAAGTCATGAACCTGAGAATGATACTCACAGGCAAGATCTCCGGCATGGATGACGCATTGATAAAAGAAAGGCTGAGGGAGACATATGTATAAAATCGGTGTAATAGGAGACAGAGAATCCATATTGGGCTTTAAGGCTGTGGGTCTGGATGTTTTCCCCATCGATGATCCCGACGAAGCCAAGAAGACCCTTAAAAGGATCGCAAAAGAAGATTTCGCAATAATCTACATCACAGAACAGCTCTATCAGTATATGATGGATGAAGTAGATGAATATACAGACTCCAGGCTCCCGGCGATAATTCCTATCCCGGGCAAGGACGGAACTTTGGGAATAGGCATGACTTCAGTTAAGAAGTCGGTAGAAAGAGCCGTTGGAGCAGACATACTCTTTGGAGGTGACAATTAATGAGTCAAGGAAAAGTTTTTAAGATTTCCGGACCCCTTGTAGTAGCATCGGGAATGGAAGATGCCAATATGTACGACGTGGTTCACGTAGGAGACCAGGGCCTTATCGGTGAGATCATCGAAATGAGAGGCGACCGTGCATCCGTACAGGTATATGAAGAGACCGCCGGAATCGGCCCCGGAGTGCCTGTAGTATCCACAGGAGCACCTCTTTCAGTAGAGCTTGGCCCCGGACTCATCGAGACCATGTACGACGGAATCCAGAGACCCCTTGAAGAGATGGTTAAGGCCGTAGGCCCCAACATCACAAGAGGTATCAAGGTTCCCGCTCTTAACCGTGAAAAGGTATGGGAATTCGAACCCTGTGCCGCTGTCGGCGACTATGTTGAGTCCGGCGACATCATCGGATCAGTTCCCGAGACCGTTCTCGTTGATCATAAGATCATGGTTCCCAACGGAGTAAAGGGCACAATAGAATGGATTGAAAAAGGTGAATATCACGTTGATCAGACCGTCTGCAAGGTCAAGCTTTCAGAACCTTATCATCTTGAAAACCTTGAGGCAGGTGACATCAAGGAGCTGAGCCTTATGCAGAAGTGGCCTGTACGTAGAGGCAGACCTTACACAGCTAAGCTTACTCCTGAGATGCCCCTTATCACAGGTCAGCGTGTAATCGATACCATGTTCCCCATTGCCAAGGGCGGTGTTGCTGCCGTACCCGGACCCTTCGGTTCAGGAAAGACCGTAGTACAGCACCAGCTGGCCAAGTGGGCAGATGCTGATATCGTAGTATACATCGGCTGCGGTGAGCGTGGAAACGAGATGACCGACGTACTTATGGAATTCCCTGAACTGACCGACCCCAGATCAGGCGAACCCCTTATGAAGCGTACAGTTCTCATTGCCAACACCTCCGATATGCCTGTAGCAGCCCGTGAGGCTTCCGTTTATACAGGTATTACCATCGCTGAGTACTTCAGAGACATGGGCTACTCTGTAGCTCTCATGGCTGACTCCACATCCCGCTGGGCAGAGGCTCTCCGTGAGATGTCCGGACGTCTTGAGGAAATGCCCGGTGAAGAAGGTTATCCCGCATATCTGGCATCACGTCTTGCTCAGTTCTATGAGAGAGCAGGCCGTACCGTATCCCTTGGACAGAAGGGAAGAATGGGAGCCCTTTCAGTAATCGGAGCCGTATCTCCTCCGGGAGGCGACATTTCAGAACCTGTATCCCAGGCAACCTTAAGAATCGTAAAGGTATTCTGGTGTCTGGATTCAGCTCTTGCATATGCAAGACATTTCCCTGCCATCAACTGGCTCCAGTCCTATTCACTCTATGTGGACAAGCTTGAGAAATGGTATGAGACCAATGTATCCAAGGACTTCCCGAAGATGAGAGCAAGAACTCTGGCCCTCCTTCAGGACGAGGCAGAACTCAACGAGATCGTACAGCTCGTTGGTGTTGATTCCCTTTCCTATGATGACAGAATGAAGCTGGAAGTATGTAAGTCCATCCGTGAGGACTATCTCCACCAGAATGCTTTCCATGAAGTTGATACATACACTTCCATGAACAAGCAGTACAAGCTTCTCAAGCTGATCCTTTCCTACTATGACATGGGACAGGACGCTATAAAGAAGGGTGCACCATTCTCCAAGATTTCAAACCTTCCTGAAAGAGAAGACATAGGAAGATTCAAATATATCGAAGAGGAAAATATTGATGCTGCCTTCGATGAACTCATGGGAAGAATGAGAGACGATATTAATGAACTGGTAGCAAAGGAGGCAGAACAGGATGATTAAAGAATACAGAACCATCAGTGAAGTTGTAGGACCTCTGATGCTCGTAAAGGACGTAGAGGACGTTACCTACGATGAGCTTGGAGAGATCCTCCTGCCTTCAGGAGAGACCAGGCTCTGCAAGGTACTTGAAGTAAACGGACATAACGCTCTGGTACAGCTCTTCGAAGCATCCACAGGTATCAACCTCAAGGAATCCACTGTAAGATTCCTGGGACACGGCACAGAACTTGCCGTATCAGCAGACATGCTGGGAAGAGTATTTGACGGTATGGGAAGACCCAAGGATGACGGTCCTGAGATCATTCCCGAAAAGATGATGGATATCAACGGACTTCCCATGAACCCGGCAGCCCGTGACTATCCTGCAGAATTCATTCAGACAGGTGTATCCGCCATTGACGGACTTAACACCCTGGTAAGAGGACAGAAGCTTCCTATCTTCTCCGCATCCGGACTTCCTCATGCTGATCTGGCAGCTCAGATCGCACGTCAGGCCAAGGTAATCGGAGGAGATGCAGGCAACTTCGCCGTAGTATTCGCTGCTGTAGGTATTACACATGAAGAGGCTGAATTCTTTGCATCAGACTTCAGACGTACAGGCGCCATCGACAGAACAGTAATGTTCATGAACCTGGCCAATGACCCCGCTGTAGAGCGTATCGCAACCCCTCGTATGGCCCTTACCGCAGCTGAATATCTGGCCTTCGACCTTGGTATGCACGTACTGGTCATCATTACAGATATCACCAACTATGCTGAAGCTCTCCGTGAGGTATCAGCAGCCAAGAAGGAGGTTCCCGGAAGACGTGGATACCCCGGATATCTCTATACTGACCTTGCTACCATGTATGAGAGAGCAGGACGTAAGAAGGGCTTCCCCGGATCCTTCACCATGATCCCCATCCTGACC
>CAMPCK010000066.1 GCA_946645735.1 uncultured Clostridia bacterium | reverse complement strand
ATGATAAGCTTCCTTGATCTCATCCATCTTAGCGCTGTCTAAAAAATATTTCATATATGTCCTCCAAATACTTTAATTATTTACCGTTTTTAAATGAAAGTGCGTTCTCAGGATCCCAAAGCCTGTCGTAGCTGAATCCTGTGAGTTTTTCGCATACTTTGATCTCTTCTTCCGTAGCCTGGGAATCGTCTTCTCCCGTACGTCTTGCGATCTCCTTCTTTACGATCTCAAATTCCTTCTTCTTCATGGGGAACCATACGGTGAACATGATGGCAAGGAGCATGAGAACTATAGGTGCGAATACGTAAATGTAAGCTATTCCGTGCTGGGTAGCTTCAAGCTGTCTCTCTCCTGCGTTTGCCAGAGTCTCGCTGTAGCCTACCATGGTAAGGAGCAGCCCGATTACCGCGGTTGAAAGTCCGGTAGCTATCTTACGGATAAAGGTCGCCATAGCGGAGCAGATTCCGGGACGGCTTAAGGAAGTGATAAGCCTGTCAACGTCAGCCATGTCTGCAAGGATAGCATAGATCGTCGTGGATGATCCAGCCATACCAAGGCCTATGATAAAGGATAATACGAGGATTATCGTGAAGTTTGCTCCCTCATGCGAGAAGAGAAGAAGCGCGAGAGTTGCTGCTATACGAATGGGGAAACCTACCAGAAGCGGGAACTTCTTAGATGTTCTCGCCATGATGGGCGTGAAGATGATGGTTCCCACAAACTGTGAAAGAAGGATGACTGCCATCAGGTATGTGAACCTTCCCTCGCCGTATGCATTAAGTACGTCGTCAACGTAGTATACCGCAAGTCCCGTTACGAAGTCTGCAGCGCCCTGTCCGCAAAGGAAGATTCCTATGAACAGTCTGAAACTTCTGCTCTTATATACTGTAAGTGACTGGATAAAGCTCTCTGCGAAGCCTACCTTTACAGGTTCCTTCTGCTTTTCCCATGTTCCGAAGAACGTGATGAGTATTACTACAAGGAAAATAACGCCGAAGATAAGAGCTACCGTGAAGTAAGGAGCTGTGTCCGTGTTGTCCTTGATCATCAGGGTCGGGATAAGTCCCGCAAGGATAGCTCCGAAGGTGGAGAATATCATTCTGACACCGGAGAACTTGGATCTTACGGTATAGTCGTCCACCATGTCAGGAAGCAATCCGTTATACGGAACCATAACGATGGTGAATCCTGTTGAGAACAGCATGTACATGAGCATGTAGAACACGTACTTCACCGTCATGGAGCTGCCCTCTCCTATGCTGACCCACATGAGTACGAAGGTGATGGCGCTTATGATGCTTCCGATCAGTATATAGAATCTCTTGGATCCGAACTTGGACTTGGTCCTGTCGCAGATGTTGCCCATTATCGGGTCTGTAACTGCGTCCCAGATCTTACCTATAAGAGGAATGGTTCCTGCAAGAGCCGGGGGCATACCAAGGGCCTTCGTAAGAAATACTGTGTAGAATGTGCTGATGATGACAAAGGCTCCTCCGCCGTAGATGTCGGCGAATCCATAGCTCATCTTGGAAAGAAGGCTTTGTTCGCGGGTCTTTTGGTCTTTCATAATTACCTCTCCGTTTTAGTTATTATAATAATATTTTCAAAGCATTCGCTTCTCTGACGTACGAATACAGGCGGCTTTCCGATAGGAGAATCTATTTCATACGATCCTCCTGTATATTCCTCTCCTGTGAAAATGTTTATCCATCTATCCTCAGGAAGCCATACCCTTCTCGTGACCGCTCCCTTTTCAAGGACAGGCGCCACCAGAATATCTCTTCCAAGAAGGTATTCGTCCTTTATCGTGTAAGCCCTTTCCTCATCGTAGTGATAGAAGAGCGGTCTCATCACGGGTATTCCCCTTTCAGCATTCAGTTTCTCCAGGTCTCTGATGTACGGCTTGAGGCCTTCGTAAATATTGCTGAAGCGCGCCAGATGTTCCAGAAGTTCATCATCCGCATCGAACTGCACGTTTGATACAGGTCTGTTTCCCTCGTGGAACCTGTAAAGAGGCGAAAAGGCGTTCATCTCCTCCCACCTCATGAGGAGTTCCCTGCTCCTGTGCATCACATCGTTCGTGGTATATCCTCCCACGTCTGAATGGGTGATGCCGTATCCGCTCATGGCAAGAGACAGCGTTGCAGGAATGACTGATGAGATACCGTCATCCTCAGACCAGTCCACGTGCTGGTCTCCCGTCCACATCATGGTGGACCACTCGGGAGTTCCAGTGTATCCTGCCCTCGTAAAGAAGAATACCTCTCCCTCTTTTCCTGTTTCTTTAAGAGCTTCCCTGTTAAGCTTAGCCCATAAAGCAGGCCAGCTGTTATGAAGCATCTCAGGATCCTCACCGGAATAGAGCACGCAGTCCGTAGGAAGGTATTCGCCGAAATCGGCCATCCAGCCTCCCATACCGAGGCCGATCATATTTTCTTTGATAACATTCTTATACCATTCCCATGCTTCGGGATTGGTAAGGTCTATCATGGCTGCAGGGAAAGTGGTGATGGTTACGAGATAGTCTTTGCCATCTCTATCCTTGACACAGTATCCCTTCTCTGAAGCGTATCTGTAGAGTTCCCTTTCGATCGCCATGAAGGGATTGATGTAACCGAGGAAACGGATCCCGAGAGACATCCATTCAGGGATCTTTTTGTCGAGATCCTTATACAGGTCTTTGTCCCATTCCCAGTTCCACATGACCTGATAACCGAAGCCCGTCCTTCTGCATCCGCACCAGTCCTGTGACCAAATGCCCGAGACCCTGACTCCCTTATCAAGAGCGCTCTTTATTTTTTTATCGATTACTTCAGTACCGCCCTGTACGGCCAAGATGGCACCATCATTCGTCCATTCCGGAAGTTCCGGCTGTCTTCCCACCAGAGATGTGAGTTTCTCCGACACTTCTTCGAAGGTATCTCCCCATCCGATCCAAAATACCGGATGTTCCTGGAACGTCATTCTTACGATGCCCGGCTCAGTGAAGTCAAACTCGCTGTAACCCTTAGTTTCAGCATGAAGGAACCATTTGCCGCTTGCGGTAAAGGTCGGCTGCACATAGTATGATTCGTATTCGTCAAAGCTGAAAAGATTCCCCGCAGGCTTATCCTGTGGCCCGAACTTTTCCATCTTTTTGTCCGTACGCTTAATGTTCTGATGTTCGGCTACAAAGACTCTGATCTTCTCTCCCTTAAGGTCGAAGGCGTGATGGGTCTCACCTATACCATAGAAATGAGTATCCTCATCGGCAGGAAAACTTATCCTGAATCTGTTGTATCCTGAGCCTGACCTGTCTGTTAAGGCTGCCTTTATAAGTCCTTTCTCTTCTCTTACTTCAAGAACGAATTCGGAATCTTCCGCATTATAAAAGGATCTGAAGCCGGTTTCAGTTGTTTCTGTCTTCAAAAGCTCCGGCCTGACCCATTCAGATATAGTCTGTGAATAGTCGAAGCTGCCTCTCTCCATGGTGAAATGATTCTCGCCTGAGGCAACTTCTATGACTGTATTTTTTAATCTTTCAATAAAACTCATAAACTGCCTGTATGTTTAAACTCTTCTTTCGAATGAGAATCCTCTTCCGTGGATCTCGTTTACTTCGGATATTGTCCAGAACGCGGTGGGATCTTCCTTCTGTATCATCTCGCACATATCATAGAATTTACGTCTGGGAATGATACACATGATGGCTTTGCTTTCCTCTCTTGTATATCCTTTTTCAATATGAAAAAGCGTGGCTCCCGCATCTTCCTGACCGAGGATCATCTGCCTTATCTCTTCTGTCTTTTCAGAGAAGATCATGAGCTGGATCTGGCTCTTTCCCATGATCATTATCTTGTTCATGGTAAGGGTCAGAAGCGCCATGAGGAATATGCCCAGAAGCACCTGCTCCCTGTTGGAGAACATGAGCTGACAGGCCATTATGACACCGTCTACCATATACAGAAGAACTGAAAGATTCATATGAGTATATTTGTTTATGGCTACGGCTATGACATCTGTTCCTCCGGTGGAACTTCCCGTCTTCAGTATCAGACCTATCCCAATTCCCATGAGCACGCCTCCGAATACGCATGAAAGCATGGGGTCCTCTGTTACCTTTCCAAGATCTATAAAAGTCTCAAAGATGTACATCACGGAAGGATAAAGAATGGAATTGGCCAGAGTGGACAGTGCGAACTTCTTCCCCATAGTAACAAAAGCTATAAGCAGAAGCACCACGTTTATGATCATAACTACAACTGAAAGCTTCATCGGAATGTAGTGAGTTATCAGAAGCCCCAGACCTGTAGCTCCGCCAAGGATAATTCCATGCGGTCTTATAAAACCGGTTACCGATACAGCAAAAAGAAAATTGCTGAAAATCATTATTAAGATATTTTTTGTTTTATCGTTTATTTTCAGATTCAATTCCTATCTCCAAAAGTCAAATCAGATCTATCACTACTATCTCGCTTATGGTGCATACCCTGATAGGCGGTCCGTAATACCCTACTCCTGAAGTTACCACCGCTATGGCGTCGCCCCAGTTTTCCATTCCGTAGGACTGTTCCGTAAGGATCTTCGTGATTAAATTTCCGGGAAAGATCTGGCCGTCATGAGTGTGACCGCTTACAGAAAGGTCGACCCCGTACTCATCCAGTTCATAGAGATCCGAATGTTCATGCTGAACAAGCAGGATGCTGTCATCCGGATCAGTTTCTTTAAGAAGGTCGCTTAAAGGCGCCCTCTCATCGAAGCCTTCGCCCGGCCTCGACTCATCTCTTCGTCCTGCGATGACAAGACCGTTAAGTTCAGGTATCCTCATCACATCATCCGTAAGAAGCTTCCAGCCGCAGTCACTCACCCAGCCTTCCATGGCAGGATTCCTTTTGGCATTCTCTTTTCCCGCATATGTGAAACCTCCGAGAAGAGGTTCATCCACGTCGTGATTTCCGTATACTGCGTAAACTCCGTATTTACTTTCTATCCCCCTCATTATGGATGCATAGGTCTCAGGATCCCTCATCGCTCCGAAGGAACTTGTGACCAGATCCCCTGCTACCACAACAAGGTCGGCATCCTGTTCATTGATCCTGTCAACCATATCCTCATATATCTTCGGAGTTGAATTGACTCCGATATGAGTATCTGCAAAAAGAACTATCCTTGCAGGTTCCGTAAGACCGAGTTTCTCCTTTTCGATGGAATAGTTCGTGACCTTTACGTCGTGTGCAGTCTGCGAACCTGCTAAATTGACTGCCACCGTTACTATAAGAGGGATAATGAGCATAGCAGCTGCTCCGTGAGGTACGCCCCCTTTTTTCTTTGAAGCGCGGCGGACTGTCCATATGATCAGCTCTATTATGGCTACTGCTGCCAGCGTCATGAAGAAGAACATGAAAAGTCCCATGAAGATATTCCCCCACTTCTGGAAGAACCAGCAGACCGGACCGTCGTGAACGACGGCACCTATAAGCGGGAACATCGCCATTATAAAAAACGCAAACAGGGATATGAAGGTTATCATATCCCTAGACGATTTCTTCAATTGTAAGTTTTTTGTTACCGATCCCAGTATCACCATAGCCACGATGACTATAGCCATGTAGATCGCGATCATTATAGCCAATCTCATAAACCCGGATCAATTACCTCCTGAGATATTCTGATGAGACCGGAAACTCGAAATAAGTATCCGGATATGGCTCATCCTTAAGAGTGAAGTGCCACCATTCGCAGTCATATGTTTCAAAGCCGTTTCTTACCATTACTCTCTGAAGCATCATACGGTTTTCATACTGCTCTTCAGTGATCCCCCTGTAATCAGGATGGGATTCCTCACCGAAAAAGTCAAAAGGACTTCCCATATCGACTTCCTTGCCTGTTGCCATATCGAAAAGCGTCAGG
>CAMPCK010000065.1 GCA_946645735.1 uncultured Clostridia bacterium | reverse complement strand
CCGCCTCCTGTAACCATAACTGCACCTGAATTATTGGAAGTTGTGGTGATGGCTGAATCTGAGATCTCGATTACGCCTTCACCTGTAGCAAATACCGCATTGGCATGTGCTCCGTCTGTGGTGATATCGGAATCTGTGATATTAAGGGTTCCGGATGTCGCAAGAACTGCAGCATTGGTTCCGTAGAAGTCGGATTCATCTCCGTCTGAGTCGCCGGTCTTAGTCACGGTCGCCTTATCGATTGATGAAGTTCCGCCGGATGCAAGAAGGGCCTGAACATTGGATTCGTCACTTGTATAGGTCTGGCCGCTTTCTGCGGTATCATCTGTGAATTCAGTGTTTCCTGTATAGCTTATGTCTGCTGAGGATGATCCTCCGGGACCTCCGGGTGCACCGTCGGGAGGCGTTCCTCCGGGACCGCCGGAGCTGTCGCCGTCGGGCTTCTCAGGAGGGGTTCCGCCCTGTCCTCCGGGACCGCCTGAAGGGGGATCTCCTGAAGGAGGATTGCCGGGCTGACCCTGGGATGTGCTTGTTGCAGTAACGGATGTATCTGAGCTTGAGTCTGCATATGCGAAGCTGAAGGCCGACACGAATACTGTGGTCAGAACCAGCAGGGATATGAGAACTCTTCTTAAATTCTTATTCTTTTTCATAGTGTTCTCCTTTGCTTGGTTTAAAGGGTGGAGAAGCATATCTCCTTGTTGTGGTTTTAATATATAACCCAATCCTTGAAGAAAACTTGAAGTTATCAAAAAACCTCCGGAATATTTCCGGAGGTTAATCTGCGGTATAATTAACTGATGGTATCCTCAATGCCATTGGCGAATTCCATAATGCCTCCTGAAAGAGCGTTCATGAAATCTTCTTTATCGGTGAGATCCTTGAGAAGCCATACACCCTTTTTCTTTACGAGATTCACGGTGACGGTTATGGTTTTGTCCTTGGAAGCGTTCTGCATGATTTTCTGAAACTGTACGTCCAGGATCTCTGCGATCTCAGCTTCCATTTCCTCCTGATCCAGTCCCATAAGATTAAGAGCCGAAGCGTCCGCAAGGATGCCGTTTATGAGCTCCTCCATGACCTTTCCCAGATCATAGGTCTTGAAGTTGATGTCGACGGTGGCTGCATTTTTTTCGATAACTTCATTATCCAGAGTGTATTCAAAATCAAGGATCTTCTCTGTAAGAGAACCCAGGATTCCTGAAAGTACCGGGTCATCTTCTTCCTGAAGCATGCCAAGACCGCTTATGTCCCCTTCATAATACTGGGCAGCTGTTTCAAAATCCTGTGCCTTTATGGCCTTGAGAAAATTATCCACGGTAACTGTGGGAGAGGGTCCCTGATCTTCCTTTGCTCCGCAGGAAGCCATGGAAAAGACCATGACGGTTATGAGGAGCAGGCTTAATATTTTTTTCATTTAATACCTCCTTTTGGTTCAGAACGGATATTCCATAAGTTTGAGCACGCCGAAGACTTCTGTCAGAATGCCTGTGAGCATACAGTTTTCGTCCGGGTCAAAATCTTCGGCATGGAGACCGAAGGTGTGAGGATCTCCCGGACGGTGGCAGCCGATGTTATAGAAGCATGAAGGCGCCATATGTCCGAAATATGCAAAATCATCGCCTCCGAGGCTTGGAACGGGATTCACGATTATCTTTTCCGGGCCTGCCAGTTCTGTGAAGGCGTCCTTAAGGGGATCAAGCACGGAATCGTCGTTTACAAGATTCGGGAAACTCTGTTCAAGGCGGATATCCACGGTGCAGCCGTAGCCTTTGGCGATGGATTCCAGCATGAGAGGGAATTCCTTTATAAGGAGATCCATGTCCTCAGTCTCAAGGGCTCTGATGGTTCCGGTCATCTCGGTCTTTTCGGAGATGATGTTTTCCTTGGTTCCTGAGTGGAAGGTCCCTGTGGTTATGAGGGCCCCGTGGGCGGGATCGATTCTTCTTGTCAGAAGGGTCTGATAGGCCATTACCATGTTGCAGGCGCAGGGGATGGTGTCTGTTCCCTTGTCAGGATGAGCCCCGTGGCAGCTCTTGCCGTGGACGGTCACCCGGAAATCCGTGATTGCACCGTTCATGACGCCGGGAACGAACTCGATGATGCCTGTGTCATACTTGGGCTCTACGTGAAGAGCTATGATGCTTTCAACTTTAAGGTCCGAAAGCACTCCTTCCTTTATCATCCTGTCAGCCCCGCCGATGGTCTCCTCTGCCGGCTGGAAAATGAGCCTTATGGAGAAGGGAAGTTCTTCTTCCATTTCTTTAAATACCTGGGCAGCTCCGAGGAGTATGGCAGTATGCATGTCATGGCCGCAGGCGTGCATAACGCCGGGGTTTCTGGATTTGATTGGGGACTCTATGACCTCCGTAACGGGAAGGGCATCGATATCAGCCCGGATGGCTACAGCCTTCGTGCGGTCAGCTCCGTAAACGGTTCCGATAACTCCGTGGCCAGCGATGTTTTCTCTGGTCTCTATTCCAAGCTCCTTAAGGCGTGCTGAGATAAAGGCTGCGGTCCCGGTTTCCTCTTCCGAAATCTCAGGATACATGTGAAGATGATTTCTGTTTTCAAGGGCTCTTCTGAAGGCGGCATCCGCCAGAGCGCGTATTTTTTCTTCTGTGTATTTCATAGCTGTTATATTACCTGTCAAAAGCGTTTCCAACATATATATTATACACTAAATGATAAAGTCTCACAGATTCTTTTTTGCACGGGACATGGCACATCCGACAAATGCTCTGGCGGCAGCAGAGCAGGTGTCAAAGGAACGGCAGCCTATGGCAAACTTCCATCTGAGGGGTTCAGTGAACTCCAGAGTCTTCAGATCAAAGGGCGATTTTTCAAGCATGAAGCGGGGATAAACACAGTAACCAAGGCCGCGGGACGCAAGGGCGAGGGCAGCATTGTCATTTTCTGTTGAGAAGCCTGTCTTGGGATGGATTCCGTGACTCCCGAAGAATTTCTGCATGCCCGGATCATATTCAAGGGGCGGCCCGATATATGTGAATTCACTGAGGACCTCCGGAGGGATACTTTCGTAAGCAGCCAGCGGATGATCAGGGGATACTGCAAGGAGCATGGGCTCTTCAGAGAGCAGTCTGGTTTCAAGGGCTCTTTTGGCAGGAAGAAGGAAGAACCCAAGGTCCGCCTCGCGGCTGTAAACCTTGTCTTCCATTTCATCAAATCTGTCACAGGCTATGAGCTCTACTTCTACAGACGGATGTTCCTCATGGAACCTTCCAATGACCTCCGGAAGCCAGTAAACGAGAAGGCTGTTGAAGCACATGATTCTGACCTTGCCTGAACTGAGATGAACGAGTTCCCTTATGCGGGAATCCAGAGAATCCCGGGAGCCCTTGAGCTGCTTTACCCAGGGCAGGATCTCCCGGCCGTTTTCGGTGAGGGTGACTCCTCCGTATTCTCTTGCAAAAAATTTAAGACCGGCCTCTTCCTCCATGGCATCGACTATGTATTTGATGCCTGCCTGAGTATAGCCAAGGGCGTCTGCTGCCTTTCTGTAACTGCCGAGCTCTGCTATTTTAATAAAGACGTCAGGGTTGAATCGTTCCATTTTATTAAGCCTCTCAAATTAAAGTAAACTTTAAAGAATTTAAAATAATACCAATTTTACTTTATGTTCTGGTGAAAGTATACTATTCTCAGAAGATAAAAACAAGCCGTTATATAATATATGAAGGAGACTGCCATGAAAAAGAATGAATTCGCCCTTAAGCCGGAGACCTGGTTCGGACTTAACAGACCTGAAAGCAAGGAGACTGATGTGGATGCAGTTATTTTCGGAATTCCTTATGACGGAGGAGTGAGCTACAGAGGAGGCGCCGCTCAGGCACCGGATCTTCTGAGAGCGAATACGAATCATGCGACGCCCTGCACGGAGAGACTGGACTTTTACAAGGATTTCAGGGTACTGGATGCAGGAAACTTCGAAGGAACTGACAGGGACACCATCTTCAGTGAGGTCCAGGCATATGTTGCAAACCTTGTGAGAAAGGGAGTCCGCTTCACCATGGTAGGCGGAGACCATTCCGTAACGATCCCTGTTGAAAGAGGAATTAATGAAGCTCTTGATGAACTCTTCGGCATCATTCACATTGACGCGCATATGGATGTAAGCTATGAGCTTGAAGGAGATCCTCTCTCCCATGGTTCAACTGAGCAGAGAGCCATGGAGCTTGAAAACGTAGGATCGGAAAAGAATCTGTATTTCATAGGAATCCGTTCCATAGAACCTGACGAGTTCGAGTTTTCAAGGACTCATGACCTTCAGGTCAAAACCTCCTGGGACTGCTATCATGAGGGAATCGATGCAGTAGCTGATGACTGCATCGCAAAGATGAAGAAGTTCAGCAAGGTTTACCTTACTTTTGATATAGATGCTCTGGATCCTGCATATGCAGCCGGCACAGGCACCCCGCAGTTCGGAGGCCTTACATCCAGAATGGCCATGACCCTTATCCAGAGGCTGTTTACGGAACTTAACATTATAGGGTTCGACGTGGTTGAGATCGCGCCTCCCCTTGATGATTCCCTGGCATCCATGTACGCCGGAAGAAAGCTCATCACAGAAGGCTGGGGCGTATGGGCTGACAAGCTCGGAAAACTGGTAAAATTCAGATAACAAAAGCCGCCTCCCGGCGGCTTTTAAAGTGGATTTATTCAGAACATTACCCTGAGAAGGTTTATGAAGTTTACGAAAAGCTTCACGCCGTAGACCATAATGATAAGTCCGCAGATAATGTTGATCCAGCGGAATACCGTATCATTGATCTTCGATTTGAGAAGAGATACGAGGGTGGGCATCACGATCCACCATGTGACGGAGGCAAGACACACGCCTGTAATGAATACGGCGCCCGCTGCCTGATCCATGGAAACCCTGAAAGCACCCAGCATCATGCTGCCGTCGATCCAGGCCTGGGGATTGAACCATGTAACTACGCAGGCAGTGCTTATGACCTTTAATACGGGGAGCTCTTCCTTGCCCTGATCACCCTGGAGGCCGCTTTTGTCACGGAATATGGAGAAGCCGATCCACACAACTATAAGGGATCCGAGGCCCAAAATTATGAGCTGGAGCCACTTGTTGCTCTCCATGATGGTGCCGACTCCGTAGAAACAGGCAAGAGAGATGGTCACGTCAAAGAAGATGACGATAAAAGATGTCATCCAGCGATAGCTGGCTTTGTGAGTAAGGGCGGTATTTATGACGAAAATATTTTGCGCTCCGATGGGCATTACATAGGCAAGCCCTACGGTAAACCCCTGTAAGAAAGCTCCCATAATCTTATCCTTTCATTTTACAAATCAATAGTTTCTATTTGAAAGCAGGTAATAAATTAGTACTTGCTTTTGTTTTGCTACAAGTATAGTATAATAGCGTAAAGCAAAAAACAAGAACGCAGTTTTTTATTACCAGGTTAGGAGAAACTTACCATGATCGAAACTCACTATAATTGTCCGTGTCTGGAGACATGCCCCCTGAACCGTTCCATGGAAATCATCGGCGGCAAGTGGAAGATGCAGATCATCTGCACCCTCAATAACGGAGGGCCTACAAGATACAATGAACTGAGAAGAAGGATGGACGGGGTATCCAATACAGTTCTTGCCAAAGCCTTAAGAGAGCTTGAGGCTGCAGGTCTCGTCATAAGAAAGGAATATATGGAGGTTCCTATCCGCGTTGAATATGAGACAACGGAGGCGTGTGACGAGCTCATACCTATACTGGATCAACTGGGAGAATGGTGTGAGAAGTATGAGTTTGGAGAAAATGAACAATAAGCGCGTTATATGAATAGAAACCGGAAAAGCGGGAGTTGTGTGTGATAATGATATGTTTTCTTTAAATTCGCCATCTGTGAGGAATACAAA
>CAMPCK010000064.1 GCA_946645735.1 uncultured Clostridia bacterium | reverse complement strand
CGTGAAGGCGGCAGAACAGTAGGTTCCGGCGTTGTTACCGAGATCATCGAGTAATCGACAACCAAAAGGCTATTAAGAGCGGCAGTTATGCCGCTCTTTTTTCGTTGTATTTACAATGTACAAATGATATAATAAAGTGATTTATTATGTGCATGAAGAAAAAGGACTGACAAAATGGGTTTCGATTATTTCTGGCTATATACAGAACAGGCAGCAAGAGAACACACCAACGTGGGATTCGAACTCTTCTCAAGAGGTCATCTCATATGGCTTCTTGTTCTTGCTGTGGCTTCGATGATCGTGATACCCATGTACATGAGATCCGGCGACAAAAAGCAGCTTAAGATGCGAAAGGGCTTTGCACTGTTTCTCCTGATCATCGAAATCATCAAGGACATCATAGTCATACTGATCGGTGCACCGATCACGGCCTATCTGCCCCTTCACCTGTGCGGCTACGCTATATTTTTTCTTCTGGCTGATGCATTTCTTCCGAAGCAGAAGATCACAGGGCAGATGATAGCCTATGCCTTTGGTCCGGGAGCACTGATGGCTCTTCTCTTCTGCAGCTGGACAGCCCTTCCTCTTTTCTGGAACTTCATGACCATACACAGCTTCGTCTTTCACTGGGCAATTGTGACCTATCTGCTCATGCGCCTTATGGACGGAGAAATCAAACCGAACTATAAGGGAGTGTGGATAACCCTTATCACCATGGCAGCTCTGGCTGTTCCGGCATATCTCGTGGATATGAAGACAGGATATAATTACATGTTTATCTACGAAGTGCAGAGGAATTCCCCTCTGGAACCTGTCTGGGACATCTTCGGAGTGCGCTGGGGAAAGCCCGGCTACGTAGTCGGAGCCTTCCTTCTGGTCCTCGTTATTTTCCACGCCCTTTACCTTATTTACGGAATCTTCAGGAAGAGAAAAAACTGATTTATGGAAAAAATCATAACCATAGAAAATCTGACATTTGAATATACGAGAGCGGAAGACGGTGCCGCCATCAGAGCTCTGGACGATGTGAGCCTTGAGATCGACAAGGGTAGCTTCACAGCCATCATCGGAAAGAACGGCTCCGGAAAATCCACCCTTGCCAAGAACCTTAACGGCCTTCTGGTGCCCACCTCCGGAACTGTTTTTGTGGACGGATATGACACGGCAGATGACGAGAGCATCTGGGAGATAAGGCAGCGTGCCGGCATGGTTTTCCAGAATCCGGATAACCAGCTGGTATCCTCCATCGTTGAGGACGATGTAGCCTTCGGACCTGAAAATCTGGGAATCGAACCTGCTGAGATCAGAAGAAGGGTTGATAAGGCTCTGGAAGATGTAAACATGGGGAAGTACAAGCAGAAGGCGCCCCATCTTCTTTCAGGAGGGCAGAAGCAAAGAATAGCCATTGCAGGCGTTGTTGCCATGAAGCCTGAAATAATTATCTTTGATGAGCCCACGGCCATGCTGGATCCCAAGGGAAGAAAGGAGATAATGAAGATCATCTCCGAACTCCACGAGGAGGGAATCACGGTCATTCTCATAACTCACTTCATGGAAGAGGTAATAAACGCTGACCGCGTGATCATCATGCATGAGGGTAAAATACTTCTTGACGGAACGCCCTATGAAGTATTCTCCCATGCAGATACCATAAAAGAAGCAAACCTCGAAGTTCCTCTCATGGTGGAACTTGGAGAGCGCCTGAGAAAAGAGGGAATCAAGGTTCCCGAAGGAATTATTAAAGAAGAGGAAATGGTCAAAGCTTTATGTCAATTAAAGTCAGAGAACTGAACCATATTTATGACAAAGGAATGCCCACGGAACAGGCTGCGCTCCTGGACGTGAGCTTCGATATAGAGGACGGCGAGCTTGTAGGGATCATCGGCCACACAGGTTCCGGAAAGTCGACCCTTCTTCAGCATCTCAACGGACTGCTTAAGGCATCCAGCGGCTCCATCGAGATAGGGGATGTGGATATAACCCGTCCCGGAGTCTCCATGGTTGAGATCCGTAAGAAAGTAGGCCTTGTATTCCAGTATCCCGAGTATCAGCTGTTTGAGGTAAACGTAGCCAAGGACGTGGCTTATGGACCTAAGAATCTTGGACTGTCTGAGGAGGAAATCGATCAGAGGGTAAGAGAAGCCATATCTCTGGTCGGCCTTGACTATGATAAGATTGCAGACAGATCACCATTCGAACTTTCCGGAGGTCAAAAAAGGGCCGTTGCCATAGCAGGCGTCATTGCCATGAGACCGGAAGTCCTCATACTGGATGAGCCTACGGCAGGCCTTGACCCCAAGGCTCACAAGGACGTCCTTAACATGATAAAGGAGGTCCACAGAAGGACCGGCAACATCACCATCCTGGTATCCCACAATATGGGTGATATCGCTGAAATGGCCGACAAGGTTCTTGTAATCGACAGCGGCAGGCTGGTGACCGTAGGTACACCCCTTGAAGTTTTCAGTCAGGGTGAACTTCTGAAGAGCGTCGGGCTGGATCTTCCTCCCATTACGGAGTTCTGTAACAGCCTCGGAATCAAAGACACCGTTCTCAGTCTTGAGGATGCTGTCGGAAAGATAGTGGATCTGATCAAAGAATGATAAGAGATATAACGCTGGGTCAGTATTATGCATCAAACAGTCCTGTGCACAGACTGGACCCGAGAGTAAAAATAATAGCAACTCTGCTGTTCATAATAGAACTATTCATAGTTGATAACTTTATTGGCTTCGGCATCTGCGCTTTAGTCCTGGGTGCAGTGATCATAGTATCAAAAGTTCCTTTGAACTTCATCTTAAGAGGACTTAAGCCCATACTGTTTATTCTGTTTTTTACCTTTGCCCTGAATATATTCATGGTTAAAGGGGAAGTGCTCTGGTCATGGAAATTTCTCCATATTACAAGAGAAGGAATACAGATAGCGGTATTCATGGCCATCAGACTTTTGCTTCTGATTATCGGCTCATCAATGCTTACTCTTACCACCAAGCCTCTGAGCCTTACGGACGGCATCGAGAGACTGCTTTCACCGCTGTCCCGGTTTAAGTTCCCATCCCATGAGATCGCCATGATGATGACCATTGCCTTGAGGTTCATACCGACCCTTCTTGAAGAGACGGATAAGATCATGAAGGCTCAGCAGGCCAGAGGTGCGGATTTCGAGACCGGAGGTCTTATGAAGCGCGCCAAGGCACTGATACCTGTACTGGTTCCCCTCTTTGTCAGCGCTTTCAGGATAGCCCAGGATCTGGCTATGGCCATGGAAGCACGGTGCTACAGAGGCGGTGAGAACAGAACCAGAATGAACGAGATGAAACTCAGGACCCGCGACATAATAGCCTTCGTACTTGAAGCTGTATTTCTTGCGGGAATAATCGTGGAAGCAAGGATCTTTTAATGAGACAGAGAAATATAAAGAATCTTCAGGAGAGGATCGATGCCAATTCAGGCCACCTGGTAAAGGAACCGAAAGCTCTTAAGGGCAGATGGCATGAATACTTCGGGAATGACAGGCCCATCTTCCTGGAGGTAGGTTCCGGCAAGGGGAGATATATAATCAGCAGGGCATCCTCTCTTAAGGAATATAACTATATAGCCTGCGAAGGCCAGGACAATATCTGCCTGAGGGTTCTTGAAAAGGCTGAGGAGACCGGTCTTGAAAACTTAGCGGTATTTATGGAGTTCATCCATGATATCCATGAATATTTTGAAGAGGGAGAACTTGAAGGGATATTCCTTAACTTCAGCGATCCCTGGCCCAAGGAGCGCCACGCCAAGAGGAGGCTTACCCACAGAAGAAATCTTCAGGGATTCATGGATGTCATGGTCCCGGGAGGTACCATCGAATTCAAGACGGATAACGATGCCCTTTTCGATTTCTCCATTGAAGAGATCGGTGATATGGGTTACGAGATCCTTGAAATGACCAGAGACCTGCATGCAGATGATTCAGACTTTTTAAGCAAAGAATTCATGACCGAGTATGAGGAAAGATTCATGAATCTCGGTAAAAACATAAATTATATTAAATTCAGGAACCATAATAAGGCCTGAAAAGAAGGGAGACACAAAATGATTTTTGTAAGAGAAAACGGAAGAACTATTCCTAAGGAAGACAAGATTTTCGCAATTTCCAACAGAGCGAAGGAAGCCATTGCCAAATACGGCAAGGAGAATGTCATAAACGGAACCGTCGGAGCTCTTTATGATGATGAGGGCAAACTCATAGTTCTCAAGTCTGTTGACAGAGTTTTCAAGTCCCTTACTCCCGAAGAGTATGCGCCTTACGCTCCCATCGGAGGAACACCTGAATTCAAGAATGCCATCAAAAAAGCTGCTTTTGGATCCTATGAACCCAAGGGATTCACAGAAGCTGTCGCAACTCCCGGAGGAACCGGCGGCATCAGAAATACCGTTTCGAATTTCTCAGCTCCCGGGGACAGAGTTCTCGTAGCAGACTGGTTCTGGGCACCATATAAGACTATCTGCCAGGAAATCGGAAGAGAAATCCAGAACTTCAAATTCTTTGATGAAGAAGGAAAATTCAATATTGAGGACTTCAAGGCAAATGTTCTGGAACTTCTGGAACTTCAGGAAAGCCTTGTGATCATAATAAACAGTCCTGCACACAATCCTACGGGATATTCACTCACTGTAAGTGACTGGAGAAACATCAAAGCCATCTTTGAGAAGACTCCGCAGGATAAACATGTGGCACTTTTTGTTGACGCAGCATACATCGACTTTGCAGGGGACGAGGAACAGTACAGACAGTTCCTGCCGGTTCTTGATGAGATGCCGGAGAATGTGCTTCCCATCGTAGGGTACAGCGCATCCAAGACCTTCACCATGTATGGCATGAGATGCGGAGCCATGATCTGTATTGCCAAGACTCCCGCCATTGCCAAGGAGTTTAAGCAGGCCTGCGAGTTCAGCTCAAGAGGATCATGGTCCAACTGCAACCGCGCACCTCAGACCATCATAGCCAAGATCTATTCCGATCCTGAACTCAAGAAGATGGTTGATGAAGAGAGAGCTGAATACCGCGATATGCTCATCAGAAGAGGAAGAGCCTTTGAAAAGGCTGCGAAGGAATGCGGACTCGAGATGGTTCCCTTCGATGCGGGATTCTTTACGAGTGTTCCCATGCCGAATCCCGATGAGGTTTCAGCAGAACTTGAGAAAGAAAACATTTTCCTGGTTCCTCTTGCCAAGGGAATCAGAACTTCAGTAGCATCCGTTCCTGAAGACAAATGCGCTCTGATTCCTCAGAGAATCAAGGCATGCATGGAAAAACTGGCAAATAAATAAACAGGGGGAAAATATGACAAAAGCGTCAGATTTAAAATTACAGCACAAGATGAGCAAAAGCTTCATGGGAGTGCAGACTCCTGCAGATCTGAACAAGGTGATCGAAGAGGGGAATTTCAAGGAACTTGTACAGATTTCAGAAGCCTATCAGGATAAGAGAATCGTAGAGATCGCTCAGCAGATATTTGATGAGAAGCACAGGGTAGTTCTCATTGCGGGACCTTCAAGCTCCGGCAAGACCACCACTGCCAAGAAACTCTGCACACAGCTCAAGGTTCTCGGCCTGGACCCTCTCTACATGGGTACCGACGACTATTTCGTCGAAAGGGAAGAAACTCCTCTTGATGAAAACGGCAAGTACAACTTCGAGGACCTGGATGCTGTGGATGTCGATCTCTTCAACAGAAACATCATCAGCCTCCTTAAAGGAGAAGAAGTTGATCTTCCGACCTTCAACTTCCTGACGGGACACAAGGAGTTTGGCAAGAGGATCACTTCCATCAAAAGGAGCCAGATCATAGTTATCGAGGGAATCCATGCCCTTAACGATGAGCTTACTCCTCAGATAAGACAGCACCAGAAA
>CAMPCK010000063.1 GCA_946645735.1 uncultured Clostridia bacterium | reverse complement strand
GCTATACTTAAAGCCATAGACCACTGCGCTGAGACGGGCAAGAACAATATCGCCTATGTCTCCAAGATGCTCATGGGCTGGGATAAGGAAGGCCTTAAGTCAGAAGCTGACGTAAGGGACTATCTGGACAGGATATCCGAGAGACAGGGTGTGTACAGACGTATCCTAAATTCCCTGGGACTCAGAAGAAACATCACCCAGGCCGAGAAAAAGCTTGTGGACAGCTGGATGGATGACATGCACTTCGAAATGGAAAGAATCCTGGAAGCCTGCGAAAAGGCCAGCTTCACTCAGAGCCCTAATCTGAGATATGTGAACAAGGTCCTTGAAAACTGGAAGCAGGAGGCGGATTCCTTCGGAAGAGATGTCAACCAGAGGGTGACCGTTACACAGAACACTCTTAACAAGTATTATGAGTATCTGAGAAATCAGGCTGAGAAGAGAGCCGAGGGACGGAAACAGGAAGTGTACAATAAATTACCTGAAATTCGTCAAATCGACATGAATCTGCAGTCTTTATCTAGTAAAATATCAAGAGGACTCCTCGGTGGGTCTTCAGTTCAGGATATGGATTCCGTAAGAAAAGAAATAAGGGATCTTGAGAAAGAAAGGGCAATTCTTCTTACAGAGAACAACTATGCCCTTGACTATACAGACATTAAATATCTTTGCACCAAGTGCAGCGACACGGGGATCGATGAGAACGGTCAGCGCTGTACCTGCGTCAAGGAAAGAATGGGAGAAGCGGAATTATGGCAAAATGGCAAACTGTGATAATCGAGAAATTTTGGTTATTAGGAGCCATAATAGTTGAATCAATAGATTGGGTACTGGATCAGATAGCCTGGGGAATGACTTACTTCGGAGTAAAGTTCCTCAGATATATCCATAACGTACGTATGACATATCTGCAGTATAAGAGGCCGATTATGCACGGCGCCCTTTATTTCGTTATAACGGGCGTTCTGGCTGTTTTCCTCTTTGCTCACGCTATCGATTATTCATACTCATATAACGGCAGAACCCTCGGTATCGTCAAAGAACAGGCAACAGTTCTTGAGATACTGGACCTTGTATCTGAAGAACTCACCCAGGAATACGGACTTCCCATTGCCATCAGTGCGGAATCCGATATTACCTTCAAGCCTGTCCTCAGTTTCGGAAAAGAGCTTGACTCTCCTGATGCTGTTCTTAAGAAGTTCACATACATGGGCGATATCCAGACCAAGGGATATACCATAGTAGTTGATGGAAACAGCATAGGAACCGTTGAGTCAGAAAGCGTAGGACAGGAAGTTATCCAGAGTGTTATCGGCAGATATCTGGACAAGAAGGCTGAAGACTACGAATTTGTGGGACTCAATGAAAACGTTAAGATCAATGAAGTAGATACTGCCCTTTCACATATTACCAATAAGAATTCCCTCCTTAAGTTAATAGATGCAGGAGCGGACAAAGAATTCACCTATACAGCAGCAGAAGGCGATAAGGTAAAGGATGTGGCTGAGAAACTCGAGGTAAGCATCAAGACCCTGAGAGATCAGAATCCCGAAATAGGAACCGTCAAGACCCTTAAAGAAGGAGACGTCATCACCGTCACGAGAAAGGTTCCCATCCTTTCTGTCAAGACCATAGACACTGAAACCTTCGCTGAAGTCCTTGAGTATGAGACAGAAATCATCAAGAGCGATGATTACTATGAGGATGAAGAATTCGTAAGACAGCAGGGCTCTAACGGTAAACAGAGAGTAACCGCCAGGGTTACCAGAATAAACGGAGAGATCACCGAAAGAGAAGATCTGGAAACAGAGATGATCACCGAGCCCGTTAAGAAGATCATAATCAAGGGAACCAAGAAGGCACCTCCTCGTCAGGGAACGGGAACCTTCATAAGACCTGTAAACGGAGCTACCATCACCAGCTACTTCGGCTGGAGATGGGGAAGAATGCACGAAGGTATCGACTTCGGTGTAGGAACCGGAACTCCGGTACATGCATCTGACGGAGGTACCGTCAAGATCGCAGGATGGTACTATGCTTACGGACTTTGTGTAGTAATAGATCACGGCGGCGGAATGACAACCCTTTACGGACATAACTCCAGTCTGCTCGTTCACGTAGGAGACAGAGTATTCCAGGGACAGACCATCGCAAGATCAGGATCAACCGGAAGATCTACGGGACCGCACTGCCACTTCGAGATAAGGAAGAACGGCAAGGCACAGAACCCGATGAACTATCTGAATTAAAAAATGGCAAAGAAAAAAGGGGAACTGGCCAATTACAGAGCCAGAAAGAAAAAACTGAATATGGCCAGGCTCGGGGTGATAATCGTCGTGGGCCTGGTTACAGCTTACTTCATAATTTCCGCCATCAAGATCATCAATCTCAACAATGAGAGATCGAAAGTAGAACAGGAAAACCAGAAACTGAAGGAAACTGTGGAAGATCTCCAGCAGGAAATTGAGATCATCAACTCGGAGGAATACATGGAGGGACTCGCCAGAAAGAAACTCAAGCTGGTGAGAAGCAATGAGATCCTCTTCGTTCTGCCTGAGATACGTGCAGGAGACGAAAACTCTGAGGATACAAACACCTTCAAAAGCAATACAGACAAAGCTGCGGCTGAGGCTGAGGAGTACAGAAGAGCACAGGAAGAAGAAGCAAAGAAGGCTGAAGAGGCAAAATCCGAGGCAGGAGAATCAGAAGACTCCGAAAAAGCTGACGGAGAAAAGGCTGAGGACCAGACCGAGTCTGATGAGAAAGCTTCTGAGGAAAAATCTTCTTCCGGGGAGGACTCCAATGGCTGACAGGCTTAAGCTCAGAGAAGCTGTTATAGTTGAAGGAAGAGACGATACGATAAACCTTAAACGAGCCGTGGACTGCTTTACAATAGAGACCCACGGCTTCGGCATAAAACGGGAAATCTGGGAAGAGATCGGGAAAGCATATAATGAGAGGGGAATCATTATTTTTACGGACCCGGATCATTCAGGAGAAGAGATCAGAAGAAAACTGACTGAAGCCTTCCCCGATGCAAAGCATGCATATCTTGCAAGAGAAGATGCCACAAAGAAGGGCGATATCGGAGTCGAAAACGCAGAACCCGAAGCTGTGATCGAAGCACTTAAAAGGTGCCGGGGAACGGCAGCAGCTGAGGAAAGGGATCCCGTTACCATGGAGGATCTGTCTGCTCTCGGCCTTTCAGGAGGGGCTGATTCAAAGGCCTTAAGAGAACAGGTTGGTAAGAAACTCGGCATAGGCTATGCTAACGCCAAGGGCTTATTAAGGAAGCTCAGGGGTTTCGGAATAGGAAAAGAGGAGCTTTATGAAGCTGTATGCGCCATCCGAGATAAAGGAGATTCGAGATAAATTCGGATTCAGATTCTCCAAGAGTCTGGGCCAGAATTTCCTTACGGATAAAAATATAATAGACAGGATAATCGAAGGATCGGAAATCGGGCCGGAAGATCTGGTGCTTGAGATAGGTCCGGGAATCGGAGTTATCACAAGGGAAGCTGCGGCATGTGCCAAGAAGGTCATTGCCATAGAACTGGACAGCGATCTTTTGCCCATACTCGATTATACGCTGGGAGATCTGGATAACGTTGAAGTCATAAATCAGGATATCCTTAAAACAGACATTCCGGAAATCGTCGGAAGAGAAGATTTCAGCGGAGACCTGAGGATCATAGGAAACCTTCCTTATTATATCACCACCCCCATAATCATGAAGCTTCTTCAGGAAGATACAGGAGCGAAGTCCATTACGGTCATGATGCAGAAGGAAGTTGCGGACCGTCTCAAGGCGGCACCCGGCAAGAAGGACTGCGGAGCCATATCTCTGATGGTTCAGTATTTTGCGGAAGTAAAGGAAGTGGCAAAGGTGCCGAGATCTTCCTTTGTGCCTCAGCCCAAGGTGGACAGCACGGTCCTGAGACTTGACGTCCTTAAGGAGAAACCCATAAGCGTAAAGGATGAAGATTATCTTTTCAAGGTCATAAAGGCAGGCTTCGGACAGAGGAGAAAGACTCTTCTGAATTCATTATCGGCGTTAGACGATATGACGAAGGATAAGGTGTCAAAAGCCCTTGAAAATGCAGGGATCGACCCCATAAGAAGAGGCGAGACCCTGAGCCTTCAGGAGTTCGGAAGGCTGTCCGATGAGCTTTTGGAAATGAGGTGAAAAACATGGGAGAAAAAACTGTAATCGAAACAGAGAGACTTCTTCTGAAATCCTGGGAAGATACAGAGGAAGATGCCAGAGGCCTGTACGCCTGGGCATCGAATCCCAACGTAGGACCCAACGCGGGCTGGAAACCCCACGCAAGCATTGAAGAATCCAGAAAGATCCTCCGCGAGCTCTTCATTCCCGGAGGGGACGGTTTCGCAATAAGGGATAAAGAAACAGGAGAGATCATAGGTAACATTTCAGTCTATGAGGATTCCGCCAGAGAGAACGTGGCTTCCATGGAACTGGGCTATGCTCTTAAGGAGGAGTGCTGGGGAAAAGGCTATATGACGGAGGCAGCCAGGGCAGTAATGAAATACGCCTTCGAAAAATATGACCTGGTCATCATGGCCATAAGAACTTCTGAAGTCAACCGCCGTTCACAGAGGGTGATCGAGAAGTGTGGCTTTAAATATGAAGGAACTCTAAGAAAAGCCTACCATATATATACAGGGGAGGACAGAGACAGCAGGCTTTATTCCATAACAAAAGAGGAATGGGAGGAACAAAATGAGAAATAAAAGAATATCAGCGATACTTGCACTGATCCTGGCTCTGTCAATGGTATTTTGCTTTACGGCCTGCGGAGGCGGAGAAAGTGATCAGGATAACAACACAACAGATACAGAAGAAACTGCACAGGGAGGTTCCGGAACACCTTTAAATCTTACAGAAGATGACTGGGCACTTGCAGACGAGGGCGGAGCTCCCGTGGTCTGCGATATGGGACTTAAGGATGCGGCTGCTGACTGGACCATGGCAGGAGCTCTTGAGAAACTGGACTACAGTGATCTTGGTTCTCAGAAAGATGCTCTTGAAACAAGAACCAAGGAAGCTCTGGAGAAGAGCGGACTTACAGGTTTCGATTTATATACGGACTATGAAGAGGAAGAAGTTTCTCCTGAAGAAGCCGCAGAATACGGAATAGATGTAGGAAATATTCTCTATACCAGCGGTACTGAGGATGAAGATATGGATAACAGAGTTGTTGAAACGGGTGCATATAATGAACCCGGCGGAGACACCTATTATCAGTATGCCGTATACAGCACCAAGAGTTATGAGAGCCCTGAAGATGCAGATGCAAAGGAACTCTGCGAGATACTGACCAAAGCCTTCGGAGTAAATGCCGATGAAAGTCTCGTTTCCGACGGCTTCAAGGCTGCATACGACAGAGCGGCAAACTATGTTCTTCCGGAAGAACTTCAGGTAGATGAAGATACTGAAGATATCGATCCTGAGGAGCTTA
Source organism: uncultured Clostridia bacterium (assembly GCA_946645735.1). The sequence continues at coordinate 419 of CAMPCK010000063.1, read as the reverse complement.
TAATAAGCGATGAAGATGAAGCAGAAGATACTGCAGAATCCGATGAGGCCTCAGAAGAAGAGTTAAGCGACGAAGGTATCATTGAAGGCGAATTCGATGAAGTTGATCTTGATGAACTCATGGGAAGCGGCGGAGAAGACTACTCCTGTGCCCTTCAGCAGACAATAGAGATCAAGGGAGAGGGATACACCGACAGAGTGATCCTGAGCATTTCAGCCCAGCAGGTATCTAAGGATGAGATTGCGGGCGGAGCCATCGTATACGCGTCCATTGAAAGAAACAGATTATACGACTGAACCTAAATCTGAAAACGGATAATAAAAAAGAGCAGCTCAGCTGCTCTTTTCTTTTGCTTTGATCAATCTGTTATTCAAGTTTTTCTTCTACAGCATCTTTGATTTCTTCGGCCTTTTTTTCTA
>CAMPCK010000062.1 GCA_946645735.1 uncultured Clostridia bacterium | reverse complement strand
AGGAATTCCAGCCTGCTCTGGACGAATTCAGGGGACATGAGCTTTACGTTTTTTGTATGGCTGATTTTGGTCTTGGGGGTCTCGTCAGCGAGGCCCTTCTTTATATTATCTGTCATCATTCTTTTCCTTTATTGTAATATGCTTCAGCTTCTTCCTGAGGCACCATGGAACCGCCTGTTGCCCAGAGGATGTGGGTTCCCGGCTTGTTCACGAGAGCGGGTCCTATGAAGGATGCGGTGGAGGAGGGCTCTATGAAGATTCCTTCTGAATCCTTAAGGGCAGCGAGGAAGGGATAGAGCTCTTCATCGGTGATGGTATAGCAGCCGCTTACCATGGTCTCCATGAGTTCGCTTACAAGGTAGGATGCACGTCCTACGGCTAATCCGTCTGCTGCGGTCTTTCCGTCAAGTCCGATATCGGAGCAGGCGATGTTTTCGCGAAGGCCTGTGATCAGGCTTAAGGTCATGCAGGGTGCATGGGTGGGTTCTGCAAAATATATCTTCACATTATCCCCGAAGATGGTCTTGAGACCGAAGGCAACTCCGCCGGGAGCTCCGCCTACTCCACAGGGAATATATACATAGAGGGGATTCTCTTCATCCACCTTGATTCCTGCTTCTTCAAGCTGGGGAATGATTCTCTTGGCGGCAACGGAATACCCGAAGAAGAGGTCCTTGGATCCTTCGTCATCAACAAAGTGGCAGAAGGGGTCGCCTGCGGATGCTTTGCGGCCTTCGGCTACGGCTACCTGATAGTCCTGGGGATATTCAATGACGGTTACGCCCTTGGAGCGGAGGAGATCCTTCTTCCACTGCCTTGCATCGGCGCTCATGTGGACTGTAACCTTGAAACCGAGCTTGGCGCTGATGATTCCGATGGAGAGGCCCAGGTTTCCGGTGGAACCTACCTGAACGGAATATTTTCCGAAAAGCTCTCTGAATCTGTCTTCAAGAAGGATGCTGTAATCGTCGTCATAGGTGAGCATGCCTTCTTTTACTGCGATCTCCTCTGCGAGTTTAAGCACCTCATAGATGCCGCCTCTTGCCTTGACGGAGCCTGATACCTTGAGATGGCTGTCCATCTTGAGATAAAGCTTTCCGGGGAAGGGTGCGGTCATATCTTCAAGGACCTTTTTCATCTTGGGGATCTCGCGGAGGGGAGACTCGATGATGCCGCCAGTCTCAGCCGTATCGGGAAATGCCTTTAAGATATATGGAGCGAATCTGGCAAGCCTTGCTTCTGCGTCCTCGATTTCAGCCATGCCGTAGGGGCATTCACCCTTGCCGCAGTCGGGATTCTCCCAGAATATCTTCTCGTAATTGGCCATCTTTGCCACAAGTTCGCTGTTCTTGAGTTTGGAAATATCTACCATATGTCTATCCTCCTTAGAATCCGTCGGAATAGTTGAGCAGGTCTCTCAAATGACCGCCTTTAACTTTTTTCTTAATATCTTTACCGGTACCGTCTGTGATGAAATCGCTGTACCTGAGTATTCTCACGTCTTTATGCCCCTCAGAAGTGTTGAGGAGGGCGAAGGTGCCGCCTGAACCGTCCCTGGGCCTTGTAAGGCTTCCGGGGTTGATGAAAACGAAATCACCAAGTTCCGTCTTGTCCGCCCTGTGAGTATGGCCGTAGATGGCGCCTATGCAGTCTTCCTGGGCTGCATAATAGTAGAGGTCCTGCTTGCTGTATCCGATGTTCTGCATATGTCCGTGACATACAAAGAAATTGCCTGCCTCAGTCTCAAGGATGGCGAATTCCTTTTCGTCGAAGCATCCGTCGCAGTTTCCTCTGACCCAGAGGACTTTTTTCCCGAGATGGCGCATGATCTTAGCGGCATCGTCGGCATAGTCTCCGCAGTGAACGATGAGGTCCACAGGGGAGTCTGCTGCGAGTTTTTTGTAAACTTCGTATACGCGTTCCACTGATCCGTGGGTGTCGCTTACGATGAGTATTCTCATGTTTTTTACCTTTTCTTTTGTTTTCTTAAGAGCCTTGAAACTCAAGGAAAGTATAGCACAAAATGTATTTCCAAGCAATTCCAATTGTGCTATAATATATTTGTGAAAGTTTGAGTTGATTTAAGGGGAAATCAAAGCCATGAACGAAGACAAGAAATCAAACAGAATAATGCAGTCTCTCGTGAGCAAAGCCTATTTCAAAATGGGACTGGCTGTTTTTTTGGTGGGGCTTGCGCTCATACTTTGCTATTACTACATTAATCATTTTGACGTAATACAGGCAGGCTGGGATAAGATAAACGGCATTCTTCTGCCATTTTATCTCGGTATAATCATGGCGTATCTGCTGTGCCCCGTATATAATGCTTCGGTAAAATTCTATTACCAGAAAGTAAAAAACACTTCCAAGTCACCGAGACATGCCATGAAGATCGCAAGGATCCTGGGAACCATCATTTCTCTTCTCCTTGTATTGATTATTGTGGCTGGCCTTCTTATCATGATCATTCCCGGCCTCTATGAGAGCATTTCCACTCTCATACCAAGGCTTCCGTACTATTTTAATTCGACCATCAATCTCATAGAATCACATCTCAATCAGCAGAACGAAGTATCCCAGTACGTTTCTGAGAATCTGGATACCTTCAGAGACAGGATCGGAGAGTGGATCCAGAACAGACTTCTTCCTGCATCTGAGATCATCGTAGCCAGAGTATCCACGGGAGTTGCTGCCACCATCGGCGGAGTATTCGACTTCATCGTAGCTCTCATCATCAGCGTATATATCCTGAACTCCAAGGAACTCTTCATGGCCCAGAGCAAAAAATTCATCAGAGCGGTGTTCACTCCTGAGCACGCTGAAGCCATTTTTGAGCTGGGAAGACTTTCTAATAACACCTTCGGCGGATTCATCAACGGCAAGATCATAGATTCCTTCATAATCGGTGTCATCTGCTTCGTAGCCATGACGATCCTTGATCTTCCCATGGCCATGATGATCTCCGTAATAGTAGGCGTAACAAACATTATTCCCTTCTTCGGTCCCTTCATCGGAGCCATTCCTTCAGCTCTTCTTCTGATTATGATCAAGCCTTTTGCGGCACTGGAATTTGTAATACTGATCATAATCCTGCAGCAGCTGGACGGAAATATCATAGGACCCAAGATCCTGGGCAAAGCCACCAAGCTTTCAAGCTTCTGGGTAATGTTTGCCATTATCGTGGGAGGCGGCCTCTTCGGTTTCCTGGGTATGATACTGGGTGTTCCCGTATTCGCGGTCTTCTACACATATTTTGCAAGAGCAATAAACAGAATGCTGAAGAAAAAACATATAGATTCAGATACGCTGGCCTATGAGGATTTCTCAAAATACGGAGTCAGCAAAACAGAACTTTTCGGAAAGGAAAGATTAACGGATGAACCTGAAAAAATTACAGATATTACTCCCGGAGATAAAGATAAAGGATGACGCATCCATGGCAGAGTACTGCTCCTTCAGGGCAGGGGGAAGGGTGGCTTCTCTAATAGAACCCGGAACCGTAGCTGAACTGAAGGAAGTGCTCAGGTTCGTAACAGAAGAAAACATACCTCACATTATCCTCGGAAACGGAACCAATATGCTCTTCTCCGACGGAGAGCATGAACTGGCCGTCATAAAGCTCAGTGATGATTCAGAAGACTTCAGTCATATAACAGTTGATGAAGCTGCTTGCACCGCAGAAGCCGGTGGAGCAGCGCTTCTTTCATCGGTTTCAAGAGCTGCGGCCGAAAAGGGCCTTTCAGGAATGGAGGGCTTATCCGGCATCCCCGGATCCATCGGAGGCGGCGTTTTCATGAACGCGGGAGCCTACGGATACGAGATCAAGGACGTGATAAAGTCAGTCCACGCAGTATCTTCCGACGGAAAGGACGAGAGAGATTTCACTCCTGATGAGATGGACCTCTCATACAGACACAGTGCCTTCATGGCAAACGGATATATAATTACATCCGCTGCGTTTGAACTTAAAAAGGATGAGGTATCTGAAATAAAGGCGAGAATGGCAGACTTCACCGAAAGAAGAGTTACCAAACAGCCCCTGAAGTATCCTTCTGCAGGATCCACCTTCAAGCGTCCTGAGGGATATTTTGCAGGAAAGCTCATTGAAGACTCAGGCCTTAAGGGAGCCAATGTAGGCCAGGCTGAAGTTTCAGAACTTCACGCAGGCTTTGTAATAAACCGCGGAGGAGATTCCGCAGATGATATTCTTAAGCTTATAAATAAAGTAAGAGATAAGGTACAGGAGGATTCAGGAATCCTTCTCGAACCGGAAGTAAGACTTATACTTAACAGGGAATTGGACAGTTTCAGGTGACACAGGGGGAACTTTATGGACAACAGAAGTCTTGCACTTAAATATGAGATGGTCTATGACCATCATACTCACACCACATATTCCCACGGAACGGGAAGCATTCTGGACAATGTCAGGGTGGCTCACGAGAAGGGTCTTAAGTCCATCGCCATCACGGACCACGGACCGGGCAACTTCTTCTACGGCATGAAGATGGAAAAGATCCCCCAGATGAGGGAGGACATCAGAGAAGCCAGGATTCAGTATCCCGATGTGAAGGTGTTCCTGGGAGTTGAAGCCAATACCATTCTCAAGGTTCCTTACCTTGACGTGAAGCCCACGGAGTGGGACAAGCTGGATATAGTCCTTGCGGGCTATCATTTTGCAGTAAGGAATTCGGGAATGATCCCCAACAGGCTTGGCATCAAGAGCCAGAGCCTCCTGGTGCAGAATACGGACATGATCCTTAACGCCCTCTATTACAGCGAGGACAGCGGTAACCACATCGACATCCTGACCCATCCCGGAGACAAGGGGCCCTTCGACATAGATGACATATCAAAGGCCTGCGAGGATACGGGAACCTTCATGGAGATCAATGCAAAACATCCCCATCTCAGTGTGGATGAAATAAAGATAGCTGCAAAATATGACGTGAAATTCGTCATAAGCTCCGACGCCCATGTTCCTGAAAACGTAGGAACCTATGTACCGCAGCTTATCAGGGCGCTGGATGCAGGGCTCGACCCTGAGAGAATAGTTAATATCAGACTTAAGGAAAGGTGATTATGGACGTTGTAATCGTTACAGGTCTTAGCGGAGCGGGCAAGACAAAGACCATCGAATGGTTTGAGGACAGAGGCTATTATTGTATAGACAATATTCCTCCCACCCTCATCAAGAACTTTCTGGATCTTTCAATGTCGGGATCCAAAAAAATCAAAAAGGCTGCCTTTGGAATCGACGTAAGAGGCGGAGACTTCCTGGCCGACTCCAAGATGGTCATAGAAGCCCTGGAGGCAGATGAGAATGTAAGCCTCAAGACGGTCTTCATTGAGGCATCTAATGAAGCTCTCATAAGGAGATACAAAGAAACCAGAAGAATGCATCCTCTGACAAACGGGCCCATTACGGACGCCATAATTGAAGAGGAAAAGACCAAGTTAAGCGAGCTCAGAAAAGAAGCAAACTACATCATCGATACATCGAGAATGAAGGTGGCTGATTTCAATGCCGAGATGAGTAAGATCTTCGAGTCCGGCGGCGCTGCCAAGACCTTCGTCCTTAACGTCATGTCCTTCGGATACAAGAGGGGACTTCCGCCGGAGACAGACTGGATAGTGGATGCCAGGTTCATTCCCAACCCCTATTATGTTCCGTCCTTAAAGAAACTCACGGGGAACAACAAGAAGGTTGCAAACTATGTCATGAGACAGGACGTAACCAAGGAATTCCTCAACAGATTTACGGAACTTGTGAGAAAGACCATACCCAACTACATCAAAGAAGGAAAGTACAGCCTGACAATTGCAGTGGGATGCACGGGAGGGCAGCACAGGTCCGTAGTTCTTGCCAATGAGATAGCGCGCATATTCACTGAAGAGGGAAGAAGAGTTACCCTTGAACACAGAGATCTTTAGTGGTATAATAACTAGTGGTAATTTTGTGGTTTCACATTTTACTATAAACACAACAACATTATTATTAACTAACTATAAAGGAGAGAAACACCAATGGACAAACTTATTATCAGCGCATGTATTTGCGGAGCTGAAGTAACCAAG
>CAMPCK010000061.1 GCA_946645735.1 uncultured Clostridia bacterium | reverse complement strand
CTCTCTTATACAGACGGGATGCCATCTCCCTTCCCAGGTCTTCTGCTTTATTGGTGAATTCCAGTCCGTGTCTTATGGTATCCAGCTTATCCTTGTCGTTAAGCTTATACCAGTTAAGTCCGTCAAGAGTGCCCTGGGAAACCTCTTCTCCCTCCGCTGCCTTTTCGAGGGCATTGGCAAGGTGTCTCAGGCCGCTTTTCTCGCCGTTGAGGAGGACCTTCATATCCATACTGCTCACGGCGTCTTTTATTACGGGTGCATCGGGGAAGATCTCCCTTAGCTTAAGCCAGATTGATGAAGGCTTGGATGAATTTCCGTCAAGGTCTGACATGGAATAGCTGATGTACAGTCTTTCTCCGCATCTGGAAAGATTCCTGTAGATACCCATCTTTTCTTCCCTTATGACTATGGAATCCGTCTTGGAGAATTCTATTCCCTGTCTGAGGAAGAGTTCCTTTTCTTCTTCTCCGAAAATTCCCTGAGGCGGTTTTCCCGAGGGGAGTATGCCTTCATTGGCTCCAAGAACCACCGTGGCCTTCACCCTTCCGGTTCTGGTCCTCTGCATGGTTCCCATAAGGAGGCCGTCCTTGGAAGGAGGAAGCATGCCGACTTTGATTCCGTCAAGCCCCACCTGAAGAAGGTCTCTCATTCCCTTTGGATCAAAGGGATCGCTTCCCATGATTTCCTTGATCTGCTGGCAGATTCCAAGGAAGGAATCCCATACCTCATCCGTCTCTTCTGCCAGGTCTTCCCTGTCCTCATCGAGCTGAGCCTTAATGAGGGCTTCTATTTTGGAAGGAAGGTCAGCTCTGTCACGGAGGATCTCATAAAAGCCTGCGATAAATTCTCCGTAGGTCTCCGCCTTTAAAGCTTCCCTTACGTCCTTTATATATATTACCGTACGCTCTCTAAGATCATTAAGTCTTCCGAAGGCGTCTTCATCGTATTCAAAGGAGCCTTTTCTGAATGGCTTAAGCCACATGGTTCCCCTTATCCTGTATTTTACTGCATAGTTTTCAAGGTCTGAGATCTCTTCAGAGTCAAGACCTGCAAGGCCTGTCTTGAGCATGGTCATGACTGCCTGGGTGCTGTAATTCTCCACTGCCGCATCCAGGAGGGACATTATATATCTTATGATGGGATTGTCATCCAGGTCTCTTCCCTGGTCCATAAAGATATCCAGTCCGTACTCTTCAAAAACCCTTTTAACAATGGGGCCTCTTACGTCCTGATCGTTCAGGATTATTTTGATATCACTGAGCTTAAGCCCTTCATCCCTTATAAGGCTGAGAACATATGCCGCTGCATTTTCAGCCTCGTTATACAGGTTTGATGCCTCAACAAACACCGGGCCTCCCTCTCCCCTATATGGTCTTGCGGGAAGCGCGTAGAGTTCTCTTTCAATATGCTTTGAAACAGCAGACTCAGAATCTCCCATGAAGGCTCCGAATCCTTCCGGAATTTCAGATATGGAGAGGTCGATCCTTCTCGCTTCGCACATCTTTCTGAGATTGGTTATGATCATCCTGCCAAGGTCGAAGAGTTCTTCGTCACGTTCTCCTTCCTTAAGGGAACAGGTAAGAACCAGATTTACGTCTTTTGCACAGGTCATGAGTTCCCCAATAACGGAAAGTGCCTTGGGCGCAAAGCTGTCAAAGCCATAGATCCAGATGGTGTTTTCTCTGATCAGTTCCGACTCACCGATCTTTCCGAGGAAAAGATCGATGTAGTCCTCGGAATCCGTATACTTGCCGGCTATTGCTTTCTCATACTCACCGTACAGGAGCATCAGGTCAGAAAGTTTTCTGTAGGAGTAAGATCCTTCAGGCACCTTTTCCCTTACCTCTTCAAGTTCATTCATCCCGGAGTTGTACTGTTTCATCTCTGAAATGAAATTATTGACCATTTCAAGAAATGACATCCTGCTCTCCAGGCCTGAGAATATCATGAGATCATCCTTATGCTCTGCCGCTACCCGGGACAAAATCATGTGCCTTCCATATTTATCTATGAAAGTCCTTCTGGATCCGCCGAGCTCATTAAGAAGCCTGTATCCGAGGCGTGACATGGAAGTGACTTCCACATCCATTAAGCATGAGGCTCCCGTCTCGCTGAACAGGCGTCTTTCAGCTTCCAGGGTATACTGGTCGGGCACGATAATAAGGGCTCTTCCCTTAGGATCTATCCTGCTTATTATGAACTTTTCTGCATCCAGGCTTTCACGCCCCGTGTAGATATTAAGCATCAGAGTGATTCAATTAGTTTCTTCAGATCTTCAGGTGTTTCAGTTTCGAAATCGTGAACGGCGTCTTCGATGACAGCGTTATCCGTATCGGTTATTCTCCAGCCTACCAGGACTGACTTTACTCCGGCGTTATTGGCGCATTTGACATCAAATACTCCGTCCCCTATCATGAGAGCTTCATCCTTTGCGCTCTTCATCTTTTCCAGTCCGAGAAGGATGGGCTCAGGTTCCGGTTTGTGCTTTTCAGTATCGTCGCAGGTCACCATTCCGTCAAAGAGATCCTTCTTGTCAAAGAGGTCAAGATATCTCAAAGTGGATTCTGTTGTCCTGGAGGTAACGATGCACTGCTTGTATCCTTTATTCTTCAGATATTCCACGAGCTCAAAAACTCCGGGAATGGATTTGGCCCAGGTATATGCGATATCCTTCTGATATTCTCTGTATACTTCTGCAGAATCCCTGGGCGGTACATCGGGAAACTCCCTTGCCATGGTCACAAGGAGAGGCTCTCCGAAGCATTTGGTTATGTGTTCGACGGGCATTCTTTTGCCGTAATAGTGCTCGTAGGTGTGCTGCCATGATTCGAGAATCACGTCATTGGTGTTTAAAAGTGTTCCGTCGAAATCCCAAAGTATGGTATTTATCATTTCTGTTTAATGCCTTTCATGGTGAGGCCTACTTTGCCTCTGTCATAGTCTATGGATATGATCTTTACTTTAACGGTATCCCCTACGGATACTACGTCCATGGGGTGTTTTACATACTTATCGCTTAACTGCGATATGTGGACAAGGCCGTCATTCTTGACTCCGATATCCACGAAAGCCCCGAAATCAACAACGTTTCTTACGGTTCCCGTCATCTCCATATCGAGTTTGAGATCCTCAAACTTCTTTACATCGTTTCTGAATACTACGGGAGGCGCATCCTCTCTGGGGTCTCTTGCGGGCTTCTTGAGTTCTTCTATGATATCCGTTACGGTAAATTCTCCTATGCCGATCTCTTCAGCCAGTTTCTTAAGAGTTGCCTTATATGATTTACCCATGTTGAGAAGCTTTATGCGGCTTTCAATGTCCGATGCTCCTCCGGAAACAATGGAGGTGCTGTCCATTCCAAGCTTATCCATGAGTTTTCTTGCTGCCTCATAGGATTCAGGATGAACGGAGGTGGAGTCCAGAGGCTCGTCTCCTCCTGTGATCCTGAGGAAGCCTGCGCACTGGTTGAAGGCCTTCTCTCCGAGCTTGGGCACCTTCATGAGCTGCTTCCTGTTGGTGAAGGATCCGTTCTCTTCCCTGTAGGACACGATGTTCTTTGCAACAGCTGAACTGATTCCCGCTATATATGAAAGCAAAGAATATGAAGCGGTGTTTAAGTCCACTCCCACACGGTTAACGCAGTTTTCAACCACGTCTGTCAGGGCCTGGCTCAGAAGCTTCTGGTTTATATCGTGCTGATACTGACCGACTCCTATGGATTTAGGGTCGATCTTTACAAGTTCAGCCAGAGGATCCTGCAGTCTTCTTCCAAGGGACATGGCTCCTCTTGTGGTAACGTCCAGGTCGGGATATTCCTCTGTAGCAAGCTTCGATGCTGAGTAAACGGAAGCTCCTGCCTCGTTTACTATTGTATACTGTATGTCGTATCCGTTCTCGCGGATGAAATCAGAGACCACTTCCTCGGTCTCACGGGATGCGGTGCCGTTTCCCACAACGATTATATCCGTATGGTACTTATCAACTATCTTCTTGAGGGTTGCCTTGGCTCCCCTGATATCCTTCTTGGGCTCCGTGGGATAGATGGTGGTGTAAGCCTTGAGCTTACCCGTTTCATCCAGCACTGCCACCTTGCAGCCGGTACGGTATCCGGGGTCAATTGCGATTATCTTCTTGCCCCTTACGGGAGGCGCCATGAGAAGGTTTTCGGTATTTTTTGCAAAGATCTTTACGGCTTCAGCTTCAGCTCTCTCCGTAAGCATGTTTCTCATCTCACGCTCGATGGAGGGCGCCATAAGGCGCTTATATGCATCCTCGATGGTTTCAAGAAGAAGATCGTAATATATGGAAGGTTTGCCGCCCTTGGCAGGTCTTCTTATGATACTCTTCTCAATCAGGCCATATACCGTATCGGGTTCAATGGAAACCTTGACCTTGAGTTTCTTTTCCTTCTCGCCGCGGTTGATGGCGAGGATCCTGTGATTGGGAATCCTGGCGATACCTTCAGAGAAGTCATAGTAATTCTCGTAAACCGTCTTCTCCTCTTTGTCCGAAGCCTCTGTCGCTATTACGCCGTGATTCTGGGTCTTCTCTCTTACAGAAGCCACGATTTCCGGATCGTCTGCTATCATTTCAGCTATGATATCAAGAGCTCCCTGAAGAGCTTCCTCAGGGGTGTCCACTTCTTTTTCAGGGTTCACATATTCTGATGCGATCTCAAGAGGATCCCCTTCCATGTCCTGCTGGGCATATATCTTCATGGCAAGAGGCTCAAGTCCCCTTTCCTTTGCCTTGGATGCGCGGGTCGCGCGCTTCTGCTTATATGGCTTGTACAGGTCTTCAACTCTCTGAAGGACTTCAGCCTTTTCGATGTCAGCCTTAAGTTCTTCTGTCAGTTTCCCCTGTTCGTCGATAAGACGGATGACCTCTTCTTTTCTTTCTTCAAGGCCCCTTAAATATGTCAGGCGGTCATTGAGATCTCTTAAGATCTCGTCAGTAAGGCCGCCTGTTGCTTCTTTACGGTATCTGGCGATAAAGGGAATGGTGTTTCCCTCATCGATCAGAGCCACCGTATCGTTTACCTGTTTCTCCCGTATGCCGAATTCGGCTGCGAGTTTTTTGTTTATATCCATTAATTATCTTCGTCTTTCTGCTGTAGTTTGGCGTTGATGAAGCCGTCAAGCTCACCGTCCATAACGGCGTTAACATTGGAGACTTCGAAGGAGGTCCTGTGATCCTTGACCATGGTATAGGGCTGGAAAACATAGGATCTGATCTGGTTTCCCCAGGTTCCCATGCCCATGTCGCCCTTGAGCTCCTTATTGAGGGCCTTTCTTTCCTCTTCAGCCCTCTCCATGAGTCTGGCTTTGAGGATCCTCATGGCCATGTCCTTATTCTGGAACTGAGACCTCTCGTTCTGGCAGGTTACTACGATACCCGTAGGAAGATGGGTGATTCGGATGGCGGAGTCCGTCTTGTTTACGTGCTGTCCGCCAGCGCCTGAGGAACGGTAGGTATCGATCCTTAAGTCATCGGGATTGATCTCCACATCCACATCGTCATCGATCTCAGGTGTAACCTCAACAAGAGCAAAAGATGTCTGTCTCTTACCCTGGGCATTGAAAGGAGAAATTCTCACGAGTCTGTGAGTGCCCTTTTCATTCTTCAGGTATCCGTAGGCATTTTCGCCCTCGGCGATAATGGTGGCTGACTTGATGCCTGCCTCCGTATCGTCCTGATAATCTATTACTTTGACCTTGAAGCCCTTCTTCTCACAGTATCTGGTGTACATTCTGAAAAGCATCTCAGCCCAGTCCATGGCTTCCACTCCGCCGGCTCCGGCATGAATGGAAAGAATGGCATTGGAATGATCATACTTTCCCGTCAGAAGAGTAGCTATTCTCAGTTCTTCAAGATCGGATTTGAGTTTATCAAAGTCTTCAACTATGGAATCAGCGGTCTCCTCGTCCTCTTCCATCTCGCAGAGCTCGATCATCTCTTCGATGTCCTTAAGCCCCGTCTCAAGACGGTCGTAGGAATTTACCTTGTCCTCCATAGCGCTTTTTTCTTTCATTACCTTCTGGGCATATTCAATATTATCCCAGAAGTCCGGCTGTTCGATTTCCCTGTTCGTTCTTTCAAGTTCTTCAATGACCCTGTCCAGGTCAAAGAGACCGGCGAACTTCTGCC
>CAMPCK010000060.1 GCA_946645735.1 uncultured Clostridia bacterium | reverse complement strand
ACTACATAGATACAGGGGCTATGTACAGGGCTGTAGGACTTAAGATGCTCAGAAACAATATACCTATGGCGGAGGATGAAACTCTCTTTGAGATGCTTAAGGACACGGACGTGGACTTCAGCGAGGGTAAGGTTTACCTGGACGGAGAGGACGTCAGCGGACTCATAAGGACACAGGAAGTATCAAAGGCTGCTTCCGACTGTTCAGCCTTCGCATCAGTCAGGAGAAAGCTGGTAGAACTTCAGCAGGCCATGGGAAAGCGCAAGTCCGTAATTATGGACGGCCGCGATATCGGAACCGTTGTACTCAAGGACGCGGAACACAAGTATTATCTCACGGCTACGGCTGAGGAGCGCGCCATGAGAAGGTATAAGGAACTTAAAGAGAAGGGTTCCGGGGATACCTATGAGAAGGTGCTTCAGGACGTGAACCAGAGAGACTGGAACGATATGCACAGGGAGGTTGATCCTCTCAGGCAGGCTGAGGACGCTGTTCTCATCGACAGCACACACATGACCATAGACCAGGTTGTGGATTTCATCATTTCTGATATTAAGAAGGATAAATAGGGGAAATCTTAAGAAAGGAATTTTGGATGAAGAGATGAAAATCAAAGAATTGCCCAGGGATGAGAGACCCGTGGAGAAGCTGTTTTCCAGAGGTCTGGCATCCCTGTCTGACTCTGAGATCATAGCAGTTCTCCTGGGTTCAGGCGGCCGGGACAAATCGGCCATAGGACTGGCAGAAGAAGTGATTGCCAGGTCGGGAGGCCTGAGAGAGCTGGTCTCCATGGACTGCGATGAACTTACGGCAATACCCGGAATAGGACCAAAGAAGGCCGCAGCCATAGCCTGCGCCCTGGAACTGGGAAGAAGGGTATCCAAGGAGTCGGGAAAGAAGCGCATCTGCGTGAAATCCCCTGAGACCGTGGCTGACATTTTCATGGAAGACATGAGGTACGCAAAAAAAGAGTATTTCAAGATCCTCATGCTGAACGTGAAACTGGAGGTCATAGGCATGGAAACCGTATCCGTGGGGGAACTGTCCGGAGCACCGGTGCATCCCAGGGAAAGCTTCGCGCCTGCCATAAGAAAGGGAGCGGCGGCGGTATGTTTCGCCCATAACCATCCCTCGGGAGATCCGACTCCGTCGGATGAAGACCTCCGCATGACAAGGCGGCTTATGGAATGCGGGGACATTCTGGGAATAAAGGTGCTGGACCACGTAATTATCGGAGACGGCATGTATTCCAGCCTTAAGGAGAGAGGTTTCATCGACTGAGAATCTTCAGTCTTCAGGCTTGGGCAGGGGGCGCAGCGGCTATACAACATGTAGAGTCTTGAAATTTTAGTTGTTTTGCTTTAAAATATATCTGTTATGGGAAAAACAGTCGTAGTTTGTTCCGGTAAAGGCGGAACTGGAAAGACAATGTTCGTTGCAAACATGGGTGCCATGCTTGCCAAACGAGGTCATAGAGTATGTGTCGTGGACATGGATACGGGGTTAAGGAATCTTGACCTCTATCTTGGTTTGGAAAACAACGTGGTCTACGACGTGGCCGACGTGCTTAACGGTGTCTGCAGGATCAAGCAGGCCCTTATTAAGCATAAGTCTTTCCCCGGACTGTATTTCATGGCGGCTTCTCCCAAGCCCGATGAAGGAGAGTTCACGCCCCTTCACATGCAGGTCCTTTGCAAAAAACTCGGAACGAAGTTCGACTATGTTCTGGTGGACTGCCCGGCAGGCCTGGACGACGGACTGGCCATCGCAACAGGCGGAGCCGATCAGGTCCTTGTAATCGTGACACCCGAGTACTCATCCGTAAGAGATGCGGAAGCTGTTACCACAAGCCTGGTAGAGCAGAAGATCAACAAGATCCACTACATCCTGAACAAGGTAAATGTGGACCTGGTGAGAGAAGGCTATGAGCTTTCCCTGGATGATCTTCCGGAGGCTGTGAGAAAGCGGCTCATCGGAATCATCAAGGAGGACAGGGACATCCACATTTCCACAAATCTGGGAATGCCCGCTGTTTTCCAGCCCGATACATACATATACAACAACTTCTACAAAATTGCCGGTAGAATCGAGAATCTGTAAGTAGAGCAATATGGTACCAAATGCCTTCTGCAGCATGCGCTGCGGAGGGCTTTTTTGTTGTAATTTGACCCGCTGGTTTACCATATAATTTCTTGACATTTGTTTAGCATGCATTATATAATAACTATGTATGAATATATCGAAATTTATCTTCCGGATTGAGATATAAATATATAAAAAATTTAATAAGGAGGTGCATAGCGTTATGGGTATGCATGGAATGATGCCTGTATTCTTAGGAATTGTTCTGATACTGGTGGCATTGATCATCGGTGTTTTGATCGGATATATCTATAGAAAAAACGTAGGCGAAAAGGCCATCGGCTCTGCTGAGCAGAAGGCAAGGAATCTTGTGCTTGATGCTGAGAACAAGTCCGAGGCCATAAAGAAAGAGGCACAGAAAGACGCAAAAGAAGAGGCCAGGAGAATCAGATCCGAAGCCGAAAGAGACGCAAGAGAGAGAAGAGAAGAAGCCAAGAGAACAGAGAGAAGACTTATCCAGAAGGAAGAGTCCCTCGACAAGAAAATCGAGAATATCGAAAGAAAAGAAGAGAATCTCGCTCATAAGGAGCAGAGCCTTCAGGATAAACACAAAAACCTGGACAACGTCATTGAGCAGCAGACTGCTGAACTTCAGAGAATTTCCGGATATACTGTTGAAGAAGCAAGACAGATACTTCTTCAGAACATTGAGAAGGACGTGAGACACGACGCTTCCATCATGATCAAGGATATCGAATCCAAGGCCAAGGAGGAAGCTGACAAGAAGGCTAAATACATCATCACAAACGCCATTCAGAGATGTGCGGCGGATCAGGTGGCTGAGTCCACAGTTTCCGTTGTTTCTCTTCCCAACGACGAGATGAAAGGAAGGATCATCGGCCGTGAGGGAAGAAACATCAGGGCTATCGAAACCATGACAGGCGTTGACCTTATCATCGACGATACGCCTGAGGCAGTTATACTTTCAGGCTTTGATCCCGTTAGACGTGAGATCGCAAGGGTAGCCCTTGAGAAACTCATCGTTGACGGACGTATCCATCCCGCAAGAATCGAGGAGATGGTACAGAAGGCCGAGAAGGAAGTCAAGCAGATCATCAAGGAAGAAGGAGAGGCTGCAGCCTTTGAATGCGGAATCCACAACCTTCATCCTGAACTCATCAAGATCCTCGGAAGACTCAAGTACAGAACATCCTACGGACAGAATGTGCTGAGACACTCCTGCGAGGTATCCCATCTGGCAGGCCTTATGGCCGGAGAGCTTGGTCTCGATGTGAAACTTGCCAAGAGGGCAGGTCTTCTTCACGATATAGGCAAGGCTCTTGACCACGAGTACGAAGGAACCCACGTAGATATCGGTATCGATATCTTAAAGAAATACAAAGAATCCCAGGCCGTTATCGACGGCATGGCAGCTCACCACGGTGACTACGAAGCCAAGAGCATGGAAGCAGTCCTTATCGCTGCTGCAGATGCTCTTTCAGCAGCCCGTCCGGGAGCAAGACGTGAAACTCTTGATGCTTATGTCAAGAGACTGGAGAAACTGGAAGAGATCGCCAACACCACACCCGGTGTTGAGAAGTCCTTCGCCATCCAGGCAGGCCGTGAGATCAGAATCATCGCCAAGCCTGAAGAGGTCAAGGATGACGAGATCGCATATCTTGCAAGAGAGATCTCCAAGAAGATCGAGTCCGAGCTTGAATATCCCGGACAGATCAAGGTCAATGTTGTCAGAGAGACAAGAGCCATTGACTACGCTAAATAAAGCGTTTTTAAATGAATATGCCAAGGGACAGGTCAACTGTCCCTTGTACTTTGCTTAAGGATATTTTGGATAAAGGATCCATCGGGGGATCCTTTTAAGATTATTTATGATGGAAAACACCACTTTAATAGATAACAGAGATTTTTACAGACAAATGGCCGTCATAGGCGTGCCCATAATGATCCAGCAGCTGATTCTTGTGGCTGTGGGTATCTGTGATACCATCATGGTGGGCAAGATATCCGAGGAAGCACTGGCTGCCGTAGGCGCTGCCAACCAGGTATTTATCGTCTATATCGACTGCGTCTTCGGTTTCCTTTCCGGAGTTGCCGTTTTCAGCGTGCAGTACTGGGGAATAAGGGACCTGAAGGCTTTGAGAAACCTTTTGGGAATCGCATATTCCATGTGCATAGGTTTCGGCATCCCCGTAACCATCATAGGATATTTCTTTGCACCTCAGCTGGTGGCCATCTTCTCTGATGATGAGACGGTAATAGCCCTTGGTGCGGAATATCTCAGAATAGTGGTATTCACCTATATGGTGACAGCCCTTACCTTTGTCATCTCATATAACTCAAGAGCGGTAGCCATGCTCAAGTGGCCCACCATCGCAAATGCCATTGCCGTGGGACTGAATATTTTCCTTAACTGGGTATTCATTTTCGGTAAACTGGGGGCTCCCGCCATGGGAGTTACGGGAGCTGCTCTTGCCACGACCATATCCAGGTTCCTTGAAGCCATCATTACCTTCAGCTACGTGTACATTTTCTCCAAGGACCACCCGCTCAAAGCCAAGCTCAGGGAAATGATGTATCCCGCTGAGCTCTACAAGAGGGTCATGAGAACGGCTCTTCCCGTAATAATGAATGAGCTTCTCTGGGTTCTGAGCTTCACCACCATCTTTGCCATTTACGGAGATCTGGGACCGGCAGCCCTTGCCGTAGTACAGATAGCCATGACGGTGACGGATGCCTTCCAGGCCATCTTCGCCGGTATCGGAAACGGTGCAGGAGTAATCATCGGACAGGAGCTTGGAAGAGGATACAGGGAGAGTGCTTACACCCTTGCGAGAAAGAGCATAAAGATCATCTGGATATTCATTGCCGTATCCACTTTGCTTCTGGTAGTTTCAAGGGGATTCATAGTCAATATCTATGACTTCGAGGAGAGCACGAACCGCCTCATAATGATAACCCTTCTCGTATATGCCATATCCATAGCGCCCAAGATGCTGGCATATTTCTTTATCTGCGGCATCTTCAGACCCGGCGGAGACACCACCTGGTGCGCAGTAGTGGATTCAGGGCTCAACTGGCTCGTACAGGTGCCCCTTGCGTATCTGGGAGTTCATTTCCTCCACTGGGAGATCTGGGCAGTAATCGCCCTGGTAGCCATGGGAGAAGTGATCAAGACCATAGTCTGCTATTTCAGATTTTATTCCAAAAAATGGATCAACGTCGTTACAGGTAGATAAAAATGTTAGTTTATTTAGACAATTCAGCAACTACAAGACAATATGATGAGGTGACAGACCTTATTGCAGATATTTCGAGAAACTGCTACGGAAATCCCTCGTCCCTCCACGGGCTCGGCCTTGAAGCCGAAAAGGCTCTCAAGGAAGGAAAGAAGCGCATAGCTTCTGCTTTCAGCTGCTCCCCGGATGAGATCATCATAACCTCCTGCGGTACGGAGTCTGACAATACCGCTCTAATGGGAATCATGAAGAGCCCGAGAAAGGGAGGAAAGAGGATCATCACCACTGCTGTGGAGCATCCGGCAATTCTGGAGCCTGCAGCGGAACTCGAGAGAAGAGGCTTCGAAGTCGTAAGGCTCAGTGTTGACAGAAACTGCAGGATAGATCTTAACGAGCTTAAGGAAGCCATAAACGAGGATACCTTCCTCATTTCGGTCATGGCCGTAAACAATGAGGTGGGAACTGTAATGCCCATCAGGGAGATTGGTGAGATCAAGAGGGAATACAACAAGGCCCACGGAACCAAGATCCTTCTTCATACGGATGCAGTTCAGGCCCTCGGTAAGATCAGCCTTGATACCAGGAAGGAGTTTAAAGATGTGGACATGATATCCGTGTCCGCTCACAAAATCCACGGCCCCAAGGGAATCGGTGCCCTTTATGTGAAGAAGGGCGTTAACCTGAAACCCTTTGTTCTCGGAGGAGGCCAGGAGAGGGGCATGAGATCCGGCACTGAAAACGTTCCCTACATCGGAGGTTTCGGCCTTGCCTGTGAGATGGCGGTGAAGAACCTCGATGAGAGAACCGGCCGCATCATGGAAATGAGGAACCATCTTAGAGACGGCATCCTTGATCAAATCGGTGACTGCGTGATAAACTCCCCCGATGAC
>CAMPCK010000059.1 GCA_946645735.1 uncultured Clostridia bacterium | reverse complement strand
GCTTCAATGGCTTCGATGCCTCAAGCTTCTCCGGGTGGAACCTCTGGGCCTCAGCCTCTTCAGCCGTAAGCGCCCTGTAATGATCGTCCACAAGTTCAATGGATGAATCGTTGTCCACGATCTCCATGCGGTTTCTCTCGTCCCTGGACCTTATGAAAAGATTTCCCTTGGAGATCACGATATCCAGGTTCATCTTTTCCCCGCTGTCATTGAAAACTCTTAAGGAATAGTCCTTGTCTTCAAAGGTCCTCTGGTCCTTTATATCCTTGAGATAAATTCGGTTCTCGATTCTGTAGTCCAGTCCCTCGGCATTGCTGTTCACTTCATCAGAGATCACTTTGCCGTCCCTTAAGCGGATTACCCTGTCAGCATAGAACTTGGCCAGGTTTTCCTCGTGAGTTACCAGAATGACCAGCTTCTCCCTGGAAATTGCCTTGATAATGTTCATGACTTCCAGAGTGTTTGCCGAGTCAAGGTTTCCCGTGGGCTCATCGGCGATGATGATGGAGGGGTTCTTTACGATGGCGCGGGCAATGCCTACCCTCTGCCTCTCACCTCCGGAAAGCATGTCGCAGTAACGCTTCCTGTATCTGTACATTCCTACGAGATCAAGGGCATATTCCACCTTTTCGCGGATCTCCTTCTTGTCCTTGATACCCACCATCTTAAGCACCATGGCCACGTTGTCAAAGACCGTCATGCTGTCTATAAGATTGTAGTTCTGGAAAATATATCCGATGTTAAGGTTCCTGATCTTGTCGACCTTATAGGAGGATCTTCCCGTGATTCTCTCGCCGTTTATGAAGATTTTTCCCTTGTTTACCTTGTCCAGGCCGCCGATAACGTTAAGAAGAGTCGTCTTGCCGCAGCCAGAAGGCCCCAGGAGGGCCGTAAGCCCCTTCTCGCCCAGTTCCAGACTGGTATCGTTAATTACATGTATCTCGTTTGATTTATGCCTGTAAAAGTATTTTTCAACGTTCTGTAAAGTCAGCATCCCCCTACGCCTCCTCTCTCATGGTGCCCATGGCGGAGCTTCTGAAGATGGACCTCATGAAGCGCAATGCGATGAGCACGGCCATAACTATGAGTATGGCTCCAAGCAGCAGATAATCTCTCATGCCCAGGTAAGTGATGTAGTTCATGAGCCTGTCAGAGTAGATGACCCCTGCATAATTCAGATAAATGAACAGAAGGAAAATCGCATAGGATATGAGGCATACCAGGATCAGTTCGACCCTCATGATCCTTCTTCCCGGCTTCTTGCCCATTCCGAGCATCCTCAGTGTTGCAAAATATACGCCCCTGGATTTGAGTATGAGGCGCACTACAAAGTATGCGATAAAGAATACCGCAAGGCAGAGTGCAACGGCAAGAGGTGTCTGGATGATGCCGATTATTTCCTCGTCCATGAAATTGTATATATGGTCTTTAAGTGCAAGAGCGTGATATCCCCCGCGCTCCAGCATGTCCTTCATTCCTTCCATCTTTTTCGTATCATCGATAAAGATGGTGGCCTGATAGCTTCCTTTTTCGTAAAGCCTCCTGTAATCCATCTCGTTGATGTAGACTTCACCCTCGTGTTCATCCAGGTTCTTAAGGCCTGTCTTTTTGGTGAAGGTCTTTTCACCGTAGGTGCCCATAATGGTAAGAGGCAGAGTTTCCTCATAGTAAAGGGTCTTGACGTGAAGTTTTATATCGTTTCCTGCAGCATATCCCTTCTTGAACTGGGAATCCCAGGATGTGGAGATCAGCACATATCCTTCAGGGACCTTGTTGTTTATTACAAGGCCGCCTGCTCCGGGATAAATGGAAGTTTCCTCACCATTTATTGTCATGGTGGTCTCACTTCTCGATGCATACATGCTCTTTCTTACTTCAAGAATGGCATTGTCCGTAAGATATACTTCATTTATGTCAGAATAAACGTTTACGTTTTCGTCATCCTGGGGAACCAGTATGATACCCGTAACCTTGACTTTGTCCTCGGTTCCGTCATCCCTGTAGCGGGTCATGGTTTTGCCGATGACAGAATCAGGATCCTCTCCGAAGGTCCAGCCGTCATCATAACCTTTGAGAACCACTTCATCATCCTTTTCAGGAATGGTTCCCTTGAGATTCTCCGTATCCAGGGAACTCAGGTCCACAGGATATCCTCCGAAAGAAAAGTTGTCGCTTTCAAGGTATAACTGGGAATCGTAGATCATGTCCTCCCTGATGAGCTTTTCAACATGAGGAGCATTGGCGAGAGCCTCATAGTCCGCTCTGGTGAAGGCTGACTTGTCCTGCTTCTCAACTACGACACGCTTGGGGTCATAGTGATTGAAGAACTGGTTCCATCCGGCTTCAGATACAGTATCCTTCTGCTGCTTCACCGTCACATACTGAGAAGATACGGCGCTTACAACGAAGATGAATACCAGAAGAAGCAAAAGAAACTTCGCCGGAAGATTGAAGGTGTTCCTTATGCCGAGCTTCACCTGAGTTCCGTAGGTCATGGCTCTTTTGCGCTTGGGTTCCGGCTTTGGCGCTGCCTCTGCTGCGCCTTCCCCTTCAGCCGCTGTCAGGGCCTCGGGTGATTCAGGAGCCTTCTCGCTTACTGAAGCTCCTGCTCCCGTATCCTCCACAATCTTTCCGTCGTACATCTTGATGACACGGGTGGCGTGATCCTTGAACTGATCGAAGTTGTGAGTAACAACTATGACCAGCTTGTCCTTAGCGATGCCTGTAAGAAGCTCAACTATGCCATGGGCGGATTCACTGTCCAGATTTCCCGTAGGCTCATCGGCCACCAGTATCTTGGTATCCTTGGCAAGGGCACGGGCAATGGCCACCCTCTGCCTCTGGCCGCCGGAAAGCTTTGAGACCTTGCGGTTTCTGTATTCGGAAAGTCCCACCTTCTCAATAATTGCGGGAACCTTTTCCTTTATTTCCTTCTCCGGCACTCCTTCTATCTGAAGAGCCAGAGCTACGTTCTGATATACGGTATAGCTGGAGATCAGGTTGAAGGCCTGGAAAATACTGGAGATGTATTTTTTTCTGTAGCCCTCAAAATCCGTTGCCGTGTAGTGGCTGGTCTCCCTGCCCTCTATGTACATCTCGCCCTCTTCATAGGTGTCGAGGCCGGAGATGACGTTAAGCAGAGTGGACTTTCCTGAGCCCGATTCTCCCGTTATAACGACAAATTCGCCAACGTCAAGATCCAGGTTGACCCTGGATATGCCGCTGGCGATGATGCCTTTGCTGTAATAGAATTTTGATACGTTTCTGAGTTTTATCATACTCATACCGATTATCCCCCTTGATGTAATCTCTTATTACTCACAGATATACATGAGTCTGAAAGATCCGTTGATATCAATGAGATCCTGGATCTGATCTGCTGTAGGAACGGAAGCATCCTTGTCCATTTCTTCTGAAACGATGCCGAGAATGCTCATAATGTCCGTGGACTCTGCGGGAACGAAATCCAGTATCTGGATATCAGCGCCGAGTGCATAGTCAGCCTTCATGGCATCCACGCATTCCTCGTAGGTTCCCACTACATCAATAAGACCGTTTTCCTTGGCCTGGGTTGCAGTGTAGATTCTTCCGTCTGCCAGCTCCTTGACCTTCTTTATATCCATATTGCGGCCTTCTGCCACGATTCCCGTGAACTGTTCGTAAGCTTCATCAACAAGGCCCTGGAAGATTTTTTTCTGCTCTTCTGTCATTGGAAGTGTGCTGGAACCCATGGCTTTGTTTCTTCCGGCAGTGATGGCTTCAACCTTGACGCCCAGCTTGTCCAGAAGTTCGGATACGTCATAGAACTCGCCCATGGTAACTCCGATGGAGCCCGTGAAGCAGTTTCTGTTGGCGTAGATCTTGTCGCAGGGTGCGGAGATATAGTATCCGCCTGATGCTGCCATGGACTGCATTGAGGAGTATACAGGTCTCTGAGTCTTTTCCTGATAATCCTTTATTGCAAAATACAGCTCATCGGAAGCGTATACTGAGCCTCCGGGTGTATTCAGGTAAAGAATGATTCCCTTGTTGTTGTCATCCTTTGCCATGTCTTCAATGGACTTGAGGATATATTTATGATTGTATCCCACGGCTGTGCTGTCCTCGCTGATGGTTCCCTCCACATGGATAAGGCCTATGTATTCGCCTGTGGCGTCAGCTGTGGTTACGTCAACACCTGTCTCAACAAGTCCCGTTGTATCCACTGCGGAATTGAAGGCCTTGCCGATGCTGGCCACGCATGAACCCATAAGGTAAATTATGAGAACAAATACCAGCACTATTATCAGAAGCACCTTGAGCCATCCGGGCATGCCGGGTCTCGGTGCAGGCTGCTGATAATTTCCCTGGGGAACATATCTGGGGTCCTGCTGAGGTGCTGTGTAATACACCTTCTGCTGTTCAGTCTGAGGAGCTCCCTGAGGTTTCTTAGCAGATTCCTGATTCTTTTCCGGTTCCTGACCCGGAGTCTTGTTTTCAAAGTTGTCCAAAATAGTTTTCCTCCCGGTAATTTACATCCTTGATCCCCAAAACACCTTAGGGGACTTCTGATTTTACTATATCCCAAATATGGTAAAAAATCAATAGTCCCCGCGGGTGTTCATACAATCGTAAGAATTAATAATCTGTTTCAGTTTCCTCTGTTACGAGGTACTTTTCAACGAGTTCTCCGGATATGGCCTGAAGCTCATGAGAATTCTCTGAAGGATCTATGTTTATGAAGGGAACATATCCTTCATAAGCAGGTTTTTTGTTGCTGTCGTAATAGATCCTTATATAGTAGTTGTAGACGGTTTCAGTAGGGTTTCCCTCAGGTACTGATTCCTCTTCCATTTCCTCACTGGTTATATCTTCAGGAATCTGGATCTCGCTTATCAGTTCATAGTTAAGGGGCTCCTTCTCCCTGTCAGCGTTATATGCGTCGATCATTCTTAAGATATCTTTCTTGCCCTCTGTTCCTGAAATTTCAGAATGACTGTTCTTGAAGGTTCCGTCAGTATAGACTGTATCCATATCGATCTCGGCATACTTGATCACATCTCTGAAATTGTCAGGGATCTTCATGGAGTCGCGTACAACCTTGTCGTTCAGGATATCGTTAATGAGTTTCTTCGACTCATCATCCAGAGCGATCCTGAAATCTCTCCTGAACGCGCCGCCGTTCTTTAAGGTATAGTTGAAGGACAGGTCGCAGACCCTTAAGGTATCGTCGTTTGTGTCGAAGTCATAGAGCTTGTTCTCCGTCACATATCTGTGAAGAGCTGTTACCTTGGCAATGAGTTTACCATCCTCTGCGTTTACAGTCTTGTTGATATACTCATGTCCGTCATCATATGCAGTGCCATCCATCATGCCAAAGAGGCTTCCGGTTTCAACCGAAGTTATTTTGCTGTCCTCAGGAACTCTTCCGGCATATCCCGTAACATCCAGGACGAATATGAGGATGAATATGAGAAGCAGCACGAGAGCTATGATGAAGACTCTGATATTTCTCTTGCTGAAGATCCTGGCTGATCTTTCGAGTATGAGCTTCACCAGGAAGAATGAGAGACATGCTCCGAGGATGGCTCCCAGGATCATGAAGGCCTTGTCATTTGCAATCAGGCCGAACATTGCGCCGAGAAGAGCTCCGCCTATGAAGGTGATGACTCCCGTCACGATGTTTTCCACAGCGGGGAAGATCATGGAATCCCCTACCTTCTCCAGCTTGCCCTTGTAAACCGCATACTTGGCAATGAGGATGAAGATCAGGCCGAGAAGCAGATACCAGACCTTGGGTATCATATTGACTCCCAGGCCCATGTCATCCGCTTCGCCGGATATGAGGGATATGAGCCCGCTTGCCATGGGATCGCTGTTGAAGAGAACGTTCATTAAAGTCGTTGAAGGCTCTGTGTACCCATCAAGGCAGATGAAGGAATAGAGCATCTCCGTTCCCACAAAGGCCGGCACTATGTTATAGAACACAAGGGAGCCAAGAACCTGGGTCACGGTGTTTCCCACAAGGGATCCTGCCAGAGTGCAGAGACCGTAGCAGTAGGTGTAAATGGAAATGCTGTTTGCAATCCACTTAAGAGCAGTCACAGCTGTGTATGACTGTTCAAGCCCGTGCTCGCCCTGAACGTAGAGGCTTCCCGAGAAGGCCATGTAGATAAGGCCTGTCAGGATGACCGGTATCACGATCATGAGCCAGCCGGTTATGATATGCGTGTTAAAAAGCTTTCCTCTTGAGTAAGGCTGTGCGTGAAGAGCA
>CAMPCK010000058.1 GCA_946645735.1 uncultured Clostridia bacterium | reverse complement strand
TCCTCTGTCGAAGATATCTCCTATGATATGGAGCTGGTCAATGGCGAGTCTCCATATAGTCTCTGAGAGCTCTATGATAAACTCCTCGCCGGATCCGATCTCGATGATGGAGTTTATGATCTCTGAATAGTAGTGCATGCGGTTCTCTTCATCGTCTGCATGCAGAAGTTCGTCAATGGCGTATCCCATGTATTTGGGAAGTCTTCTTCTGACACGGGAACGGCTGTACTTGGATGATACAACCTTCATGATCTCCACCAGTCTGTAGATGGAGGTTGCGCACCAGCCGTCAAAGTCCTCCAGGACCGCTTTTTTTCTTGCGATCTCATGAGGCGCATCATAGATAAGTGCTGCCAGGTCTTCTCTTTCCTTCTCGCTTAAAAGCTTGTCGAATTTCTCGTCAACCCTTCTCTTGATGGTTCCGGAGCCGGATTTCAGCATATGGATGAAGGCTTCATCCTCTCCGTGAAGGTCTGATAAGAAATACTCTGTTCCCTTGGGAAGAGCAAGTATTGCCCTTAAGTTTACTAATTCAGCTTTAGCTGCTTTCTGGTTAGGAAAATCCTTAGCCAGCCTTGTCAAATACTTTAAATCTGCCACTTTTTTTCTCCCTTTACTCCTCGCGAATTATTTTTGCTCCGAGCCCTTCAAATTTTTCTATGAAGTTTTCATAGCCGCGCTCGATGTGATAGATTTCTGATATTTCTGTCTTGCCCTCTGCAACCAGTCCGGCCAGGACCATGGCTGCTCCTGCTCTTAAGTCTGTAGCCATTACCTGGTTACCTCTTAAGCGGGCATTTCCTTTAACGATGGCCTTGTTTCCTGCTGTCTCTATGGATGCTCCCATCTTGTTAAGCTGGGCAACATGCATGAATCTGTTTTCGAATACGGTTTCGATGACCGTGCTCTTTCCATCGCATACCGTAAGGAATGCCATGAAGGGGCTCTGCATGTCTGTCGGGAAGCCCGGATAAGGAAGGGTCTTGATATCTGTGGATGTAAGGGGTCCCAGGTCAGCTCTTACTATTATATCTTCATCGCCTGCCTCGATTCTTACTCCGCACTCTCTGAGCTTGGCGATAACAGGTTTAACGTGATCGGGAACTGCGTTCATGATATGAACTGCTCCTCTTGTAATGGCCGCTGCCAGCATGAAGGTTCCGGTCTCGATTCTGTCGGGGATAACCGTGTGCTTTACTGGTTTAAGCTTTGACACGCCTTCGATTCTGATGGTATCGGTTCCGGCTCCTCTTATCTTGGCTCCCATCTTGTTCAGGAAGTTTGCCAGGTCTACGATCTCCGGCTCCTCTGCAGCGTTTTCAATATATGTTGTTCCCTCTGCAAGGACCGCTGCCATGATGATATTCTCTGTGGCTCCCACTGAAGGGAAGTCCAGATACATTCTGTCACCGATAAGGCCCTGGGGTCCTGCAATGGCTTCAACATAAGCATAGGGGCCCTCTTCATGGATGCTCACTTCAGCACCCAGGGCCTTGAAACCCTTGAGATGAAGGTCGATGGGTCTTGCTCCTATGGCGCATCCTCCGGGAAGGGGGATCCTTGCGATTCCCTTTCTTCCGAGAAGGGGTCCCATAACCAGGAAGGACGCTCTCATCTTGTTTACAAGATCATACGGTGCCTCTGCTGTACTGAGATTTTCTGTTCTGATATGCAGTTCTCCCGGTTCTGTCTCTTCGATCTTTGAGCCCAGGGCTTCCAGGATCTCTCTCATTACCGATACGTCCCTTAAGTTGGGAACGGATTTTATTACGCACTCCTCTTCATTGAGAAGTGTTGCTGCCATAAGGGGCAGCACTGCATTCTTTGCACCAGAAATTGTGACCTCTCCCCTAAGAGGACCTGATTGTTCAACTATGTACTTTGCCATACAATACTCCTGTGATTATTTATTTTTTTTGGTCTTTTTGCCTGCCTTCTCAGGGGCGGCTTCTGCTTCGACCTTTGCTTTCTTTTTGCCTGTCGCCTTGGCCACGCCGATGATGCTGGTGGTGGCTCCCACAAGGCTGCTCACGTTTTTGATGACGTTCTTGTTGGCCTTGAGGTTTGAAACGACTGCGGAGACGGAATCTCCCATACCTGTAATGATCTGATCCGCCTTGTTTGTCTGTGAAGTTGCGAAGGTGGTGATCTCCTTGGCATCATCGAGAACGGTATTTACCTTCTTGAGTGTTGTTACCAGGTTAGCCAGTACGATGATGAGATAAATAACCGCAACTATGGCTGCCAGAACGAGTATGGGAAGAAGAATGGACTGCCATGTCAATGTAACTGTCATAAATATGCCTCCTCTAATTCTTCGGTGAATCCACCGTCTTTATCATGTATTGCCAGATGGGGAAGGACGCTTAAGTCCGCTCCGCCATTTTTGACCATATGTACGAGGACTATGTTAGCCTCTTCGCCGATCCTCGGAAGGACCATTCTCACCGCCTTGGGTTCCAGTCTGTACTTCCTTGCGATGCAAAAAATATCTACGAGCCTTGAGGGCCTGTGAACCATGAAAAGCTCTCCCCGGTCCTTGAGAAGCTCTCCCGACACCCTGATGAAATCGTCCAGGTCTGCCGTTGTCTCGTGACGGGCGATCATTTTGGCGTGATTGTCGGATTTCATCCCGCCGCTTAATTTCATATACGGGGGATTGCAGGTGATCACATCGAAGGCTCCCTTGAGCTCCGGATGTTCATCCAGAAGATCCTTTATATCCACCCTGAGGAACTCAAGTCTCTCCTTGAGCTCATTGAGTTCAGCCGACCGCACTGCCCTGTCCCAGGAATTGTGCTGGACCTCAGCTCCGTATATTCTCCCGGCTTTGGTCTTGTGGCTCAGGATCAGGGGAATTATTCCCGACCCTGTTCCCAAGTCCATTACCGAGGATTCTTTCCTTATGGGCTTCGCCCTTCTTACTACGAAGTCTGACAAAATAACGGCGTCCACTCCATAGCAAAACTCATCAGGATCCTGTATTATCCTGACAGTACCAAAACCTGTCCGGTCGATTCTTTCTTTATCTTTTATTTCGATCATGGCAGCTCCTCGTAATCGCGGGAGGGGTCAGTCCTTTCAAATTCTCTCAAATCCCCTGAGACCTTCATTTATCCCGGGATCAGTCCTGTATAAGTTTCTCAAGTTCCTTGAGTTCTTCGGCGTTAACGCCCTGGAAAATATCTTCCTGTTTCTTCTTGCCTCTTCTTTCAAGTCTTCTGATCTCTTCTTTTTTGAAGGTATATATGTCGGAGCTGAGCTTGTCTTCGTTTTCGGCGTTCTTGTCGTCCTCTACATAAAGCCTTACTTTGACCTTTCCTTCGAGGACTGAGGTATCCACTACCTTGGCCATGCCGTCGGGGGTCCTGACCTTCTCGCCTACGTCGGGAAGACCGCGTCTCATCTCATTATATATATCGTTTTCATATTTAAGGCAGCACATGAGTCTGCCGCAGATTCCTGAAATCTTGGTGGGGTTTAAGCTCAGGTTCTGCACCTTGGCCATCTTGATGGACACGGGTTCAAAATCCGTGAGCCAGCTGTGGCAGCAGAGGGGTCTTCCGCAGGAACCGATGCCTCCCAGCATCTTGGCTTCGTCTCTCACTCCGATCTGTCTCAGCTCTATTCTCATTCTGAATACGGCTGCCAGATCCTTTACCAGTTCTCTGAAGTCAACTCTTCCGTCTGCTGTGAAATAGAATATGACCTTGGAGTTATCGAAGGTATATTCCACGTCTATGAGTTTCATCTCGAGGCCGCGGCTGTCGATTTTTTCCTGACAGAGTTCCATGGCGTGGGCTTTTTTCTTCTCGTTTTCCTCATGCTTGATCACGTCCTGGTGGGTTGCGATCCTGATGATGGGCTTGAGAGGAGCCACGATCTCGCTGTCATCAACTTCGGTGTTTGCCATGGACACTTCGCCGAACTCCGTGCCCCTTGCGGTCTCTACTATTACGTTATCTCCTGCTTTAAGGTCGTAAGTGCCGGGATCAAAGTAGTATACCTTGCCTGCGGTCTTGAATCTTACTCCTATTACTGTTACCATATATCAATTCTCCTGTATCTTAAGAACCATGCGCCTTAAGGCGTAGCCCACTACAGCGTTGCCGTTCAGGGCTCTTCTGGTTTCTTCTGTAAGTTCAATGTTTCGTATGGCCCTCTCTCTTCCGATTGATGAGTGGGCTTTGTCTTTTCCCGTCATGATATCTCTGAACCTTCCTTCGATAATGTCCAGAAATACATAGGCGTCGTCTCTCGTCTTTATATCCCTTGATAGCAGCTTCTTGATCTCATGAAAGCTCTTCTCATCAAGGATTGCGCTGATGAGTTCTTCCGTGTTTTCGGCTTCTGCTGATCCGCCATTCTCGTTATAGAATCTGTAGATGATGCAGCGGGATCTTATGGTTTCAAGAAGGTTCTCGGTGTTTTCTGAAAGCATGACTATGACGGTTCCCGGTGTGGGTTCCTCCAGGGTCTTGAGGAATCTGTTCTGGGCCCTCACGGTCATGGTGTCTGCGTCATAGATAAGTGCGGTGTTTCTCACCCTCTGGGGCTTCATCCTGAGATCGTCCTGGAGTTTTTCCATGTCCGCATCCTTGATGGATCTGACTGATCTTCCGGCTGCAGCTTCGGCACGCACCACATAGTGATCCGGGTCCGCCTGAAGGTCGGCTGCTCCTGTGATTTTTTTGAGAAAATCAATGGCCGCCCGTTCTTTGTCCGAGATCCTGCTTCCCTCGAAAATATATGCGTGGGAAACGTGGCCGCTCTCTATGGCTTTATTTATCTTTTCTTCAGGACTCATCTAAAGGATCTCCTCCAGCTTCCTGTAAATTTCATCGCGGATCTCGTCAATTCCCTTGGAGGCATCGATTCCTACTATTCTGTCCGGATATTTCTCTTCAAGTTTCAGGTAACCCTTGTATACTTTCTGATGGAAGGACAGTTTCTCGTGTTCAAGTCTGTCCTGATCGTGGCGGTTTTCTTCGATTCTGTGCTTCCCAACGTTGGGATCCAGCTTCATTAGGAAGGTGACATCGGGCATGCAGTCCTTGATTGCAAAGCTGTTGATGATCTCAATGTCTTCCCCCAGGCCTCTCCCGTATCCCTGATATGCAAGGGATGAATCCACGAAGCGGTCGCAGACTACAACCTTGCCGGCTTCCAGTGCCGGACGGATGATCTGTGCCACGTGCTGGGCACGGGAAGCAGCATAAAGCATAGCCTCTGTCATGGAATCCATTTCTTTGAATCTGTTGTCAAGGATTATCTCTCTTATCCTTTCCCCTATCGGTGTGCCGCCGGGTTCCCTGGTAAAGACTATTTCTATGTTTTTATCTTCAAAAAACTTTCTGATGTTTTCGATCTGTGTTGATTTGCCGGAGCCGTCGGGCCCCTCTATGGTTATGAACAGTCCCCTCATTACTTCTTATCGATATCCTTTACAAGATTCTTAAAACAAAAATAAATAATTACAGCAAGAGGGATGCATACCAATATTCCGAATATCCATTTGAGTGTGGTCATCATCCTCTCCTTTCGCCGGTCACTAACCCATACTTATAGTTATGTTAATTATACCATAAAGAATCAAGAATTCCAAGAAAAAGAGACAGTCCTGCACATATTTATATCTTATGTATGAAGCGAGGACGGGGGGCGGGTTTTTTGCATATGTCGGGTGAGGCCTGCGGGGCGGGGTTCGCGGGGTCCGGAATCCGGGGGTGCGGGTTTTTTGCATTGCTTTTTAGGGCGGAGGTGGATATAATTGAATTAGTAATAATCTTCGTGTGAAAAAGGAGAATGCAAATGTCAAAGTATGATTGGGGAACCTTTGGTTTCCATATTCCTGAAATAATGCTTCCCAAGGAAGGCACCGATTACAGCAAGTGGG
The DNA here is from genome assembly GCA_946645735.1 of uncultured Clostridia bacterium. Next base: position 397 of record CAMPCK010000058.1, on the reverse strand, counting down.
CAGTAGTTGCCTGCGACCAGTACACTTCGGAACCTGAATACTGGGACGAAGTAGAAAAAATCGTAGGAGACGCTCCTTCAGCTCTCCGCCTCATGCTCCCCGAGATTTATCTCGAAAAGGAAGGCGAGGCAGAAAAGATCAAGGCCATCCGTGAGACCATGGACAAGTACCTGGCTGACGGAACTCTCCGCACTCTTCCCAAGGGCTGCATGCTCGTCAAGCGTACCGCTGAAGGAAGAAGCAGAATCGGTCTTGTAATCGCAACAGACCTTGAAGCCTATGACTTCAACAAGGGTTCCAAGTCCCTTACCCGTGCAACTGAAGGCACCGTTATCGAGCGTATACCTCCCAGACTCAGGATCCGTGAAGGCGCTCCCATCGAAATGCCTCATATCCT
>CAMPCK010000057.1 GCA_946645735.1 uncultured Clostridia bacterium | reverse complement strand
ACAGACCTCGAGTGGTTCAAGTACTGGAAGGACTATTGCTGGAACTTCCTCATGAGCCTTGGAATGAACAAGGAACACTTAAGAATGAGAGATCATTCTCCTGAGGAATTATCACACTACTCCAAGGGCACCACGGACATCGAATATACCTTCCCGTGGGGCTGGGGAGAATTATGGGGAATTGCTGACAGGACAGACTTTGACCTTACTCAGCATATCAATACTTCCGGCCAGGATCTGAGCTATGTAAACTCAGAAAACGGACAGAAGTATGTTCCCTATGTAATTGAACCATCACTGGGAGCAGGCCGTGTAAGCCTTGCATTCCTGATTGATGCATATAACGAAGAAGTGCTGACTTCAGAAGACGGCAAGGAGGATGTCAGAACCGTCCTTAAACTTCATCCTGCCCTTGCGCCTTTTAAGGCCGCAGTTCTTCCGCTGGCGAAGAAATTATCGCCTATCGCCGAGCCTATCCATGAAGAGCTGAGCAAGTACTTCATGGTGGACTACGATGCAGCGGGCTCCATCGGTAAGAGATATAGAAGAGAAGACGAGATTGGAACGCCATTCTGCATTTGCGTGGACTTTGATACAGAGGCCGACGGCTGTGTAACAGTACGTGACCGCGACAGCATGGAGCAAGTCAGAATACCCGTATCGGAGGTACGTAATTACATCGAGGAGAGACTCATTTTCTAAATTCTGGAGCCTCCTCAGCGCGTAAGCGCAGAAAGGAAGAGAATGGAACACAAAATTGTTTACTCCTTCAACGAGGGGTCAAAAGACATGCGTGATTTGCTCGGAGGAAAGGGAGCCAATCTTGCTGAAATGACAAGAATCGGACTTCCGGTTCCCTTCGGATTTACAATCACAACAGAAGCATGCAACAAGTATTATGAGGACGGAAAGAAAATAACCCAGGACGTAGTAGACGCTATCTACGAAAAGCTTGAAGAGCTGGAGCAGGTAACCGGCAAGACCTTCGGATCCACCGAGAATCCGCTTCTGGTATCTGTCAGATCCGGTGCCGTAATATCCATGCCGGGAATGATGGACACAATACTCAACCTGGGACTCAATGACAGTTCTGTGGAGGGTCTCGCAAAGAGAACCGGCAACCGCAGATTTGCCATGGATAGCTACAGACGTTTTATCCAGATGTTCGGAGACGTAGTTCAGGAGATCTCCAAGTCCAAGTTCGACAAGATCTTCGACGGACAGAAGGAAAAGAAGGGAGTCAAGTTCGACGTAGAACTCACAGCTGAAGACCTTGAAGAGGTAATCAGAGGATACAAGGAACTCGTTAAGGCCGAGACCGGCAAAGATTTCCCTCAGGATCCCAAGGATCAGCTCATTGAGGCCGTAAAGGCCGTATTCAGATCATGGATGAATGAGAGAGCAATTCTTTACAGAAAGCTCAACGGCATCTCCAGCAAACTGGGAACCGCAGTAAACGTTCAGTCCATGGTATTCGGAAACATGGGAGACGACTCCGGTACAGGAGTAGCCTTCACAAGAAGCCCTTCAACAGGCGAAAAGAAGATCTTCGGTGAATTCCTTGTAAATGCTCAGGGCGAAGACGTAGTAGCAGGCGTAAGAACTCCTCTCAACATCGATGAGATGGAAAAGGCCTTCCCTGAAGCATATGCGGACTTCGTAAGAATCGCAAATCTTCTTGAAAAACATTACAAAGACACACAGGATATGGAGTTCACTGTTGAAGACAGAAAGCTCTATATGCTCCAGACCAGAAACGGCAAGCGTACTGCCCAGGCAGCCGTTAAGATCGCCGTTGATATGGTTGAAGAAGGTCTCATCGACAAGGCTACAGCTGTTACAAGACTTGAGCCTGCACAGATAGACCAGCTCCTTCACCCCATGTTCGATGCAGATGAACTTAAGGCTGCAAAGAACATCGCCAAGGGACTTCCGGCTTCTCCGGGAGCAGCCTCAGGACATATCTATTTCACAGCAGCTGAAGCTTCCGAAAAGGCTGCTCAGGGAGAGAAGGTCCTTCTCGTAAGAGCTGAAACATCACCTGAAGACCTGGCAGGAATGGTTGCTGCAGAGGGTATCCTCACAGCAAGGGGAGGCATGACCTCTCATGCTGCAGTAGTTGCCCGCGGAATGGGCAAGTGCTGTGTAGCAGGATGTTCATCAGCCAAGGTTGATGAAGAATCCAAGACCGTAACCTTTGAATCCGGTGCAGTTTTCAAGGAGGGAGACCTTATCTCCATCGACGGTTCCACAGGTGCTGTATATGAAGGCGCAGTAAAGACCGTAGAGCCTGACGTATCAGGCGACTTTGCAACTCTCATGGGTTGGGCTGACGAGATCAGAACTCTCAAGGTAAGAACCAACGCAGACAATCCCAGAGACGCAAGACAGGCAGTTGAATTCGGATGCGAGGGAATCGGCCTCTGCAGAACTGAGCACATGTTCTTTGAAGAGGAAAGAATCCCTGCCATCAGAAGAATGATCGTTGCTGACACTCCTGAAGAGAGAAAAGAAGCTCTCGACATCATCAGACCTTTCCAGCAGGGAGACTTCAAGGAAATGTACAAGGTTCTGGAAGACAGGCCTATGACCGTAAGACTTCTTGACCCTCCTCTTCACGAATTCCTTCCTCAGACAAGAGAGGATATCGAGGAACTGGCAAAGACCATGGACATGACCTATGAGAAACTTCAGGGTATCGTTGATGATCTTCACGAGCAGAACCCCATGCTCGGAACCAGAGGATGCAGACTTGCAGTTCTCTATCCCGAGATCGCTGTAATGCAGACAGAAGCCATCATCGGAGCAGCCCTTGAAGTTAAGAAGGAATGCGGATATGATATCGTTCCTGAGATCATGATTCCTCTTGTAGGAGACGTTGACGAGCTCAGATTCGTAAAGAAGAGAGTTGTTGAAACGGCTGACAGAATGATCGCTGAATCAGGCATGGAGATGAAGTACATGGTAGGAACCATGATCGAGGTTCCCAGAGCAGCTCTCACAGCTGATGAGATCGCCAAGGAAGCTGAATTCTTCTCCTTCGGTACCAACGACCTGACCCAGATGACCATGGGCTTCTCAAGAGATGACACCGGAAAACTCCTTGAACTCTATGTTGACAAGGGAATCTATGAAGAAGATCCCTTCAAGACCATAGACCTCAACGGAGTAGGCAAGCTGGTGGAGATGGCTGTCAAACTCGGAAAGCAGACCAGACCCAACATCAAGCTGGGAATCTGCGGAGAGCACGGCGGAGATCCCAAGACCATCGACTTCTGCCACAAGGTGGGACTCACATATGTTTCCTGCTCACCTTTCAGAGTGCCTATCGCAAGACTGGCAGCTGCACAGGCAGCAATCAGAAACAAATAAAAAGTGTTTCATGAGACGGCGTTTAAAAGACGCCGTCTTTTTAGTGTTAAAAAATACACATCAGGCGTCACAGCTTGTGACAAAACCGTTGCTCTTTTTGCAAAAAATATATATAATATGTATTAAGTATAACTATGTTCAAATTTCAGGTCTTATGACACTTGGGAGCCATCGACATGAAAAGTCCGGGGAAAATGAATATACGGCTGCAGCCGCTGAATATTGCCATGCTCATTATAGCACTGACCTTGTCTGTGGTGATTTTGATTGCCTTAAATGACACCAGATCATCATATAACGACATGCAGGCTGCCTTTGATAAATACCTCATCTGCCAGGAAAGTGCGAACTCCCTGCAGGCGGGATCGGATTATCTCACAAGTCAGGTGAGAAATTACACCGTAACAGGAAATCCTGACAGTCTTATCAACTACTTCAATGAGGCAAGGCATACCAGAAGAAGGGACACTGCCCTTGAGACCATGGGCGAATACTTCGGCGGAACTTCAGCATATACGTCTCTTGAGAATGCCCTTAACCGCTCAAATGAACTCATGTATACAGAGTATAAAGCCATGAGGCTTGTGGTGGAAGCAAGGGGATACGACTTAAGCAGCCTTCCCAGGGAGATACTGGAGACTGAACTTACAGAAGCTGAGAAGGCCCTGTCTTCAGAGGAAAAGATAAACCTGGCCAGGGATATGGTTTTCGGAGAAGCCTACAAGGAAAAGAAACAGGGAATTGAAAACGACGTATCTGAATGTCTTGAATCCATGCTGGGCGATATGTCCGTTGAAAGCGAGAGAGATTCCAGAAAACTTTCGAATTCCATCACCAGACAGATGGTTCTGGTATCCCTGCTTACCATAATAGTTCTCGCCATAGTGCTTCTCATAAGCAGGCTTGTCATAAGGCCTCTGAGAAACAGCGTCGCATATATAAGGGATAACCAGAAGATCCCCGAGACGGGATCCTATGAGATGCAGTATCTTGCCAGCACCTACAATCACATCTTTGAGAAGACCAAGAACTATCAGGATCAGCTGAGCTTCGAAGCCAGCCATGATGCTCTTACGGGCCTGTATAACAGGGGCATCTTTGATGATATGAAAGAGGTCATGGGAAATGAAGATACTGCCATGATACTCATTGACCTGGATAAGTTCAAGATCCTGAACGATACCTACGGCCACGAGACGGGGGACAAGGCTCTTAAGAGACTGGCGGATGTGCTTAAACATGCCTTCCGTTCCGAAGACTATGTCTGCCGTATCGGAGGAGATGAGTTCGCCGTGATCATGGTAAACGCAACCGATAAAATGAAGGGCCTCATAAGCAGCAAGGCAGAGCGCATCATGGATTCCGTAAGGGATACCAAAGACGGAGTGCCCGGATTTACACTTAGCATAGGAGTTGCCTTCAGCGACGGAAAGACTGAAGGAGATCAGATATATAAGAATGCCGATGAGGCTCTTTATAAGGTGAAGAACGGCGGCAAAAACGGCCTGGCCTTCTATGGAGATAATTAATAAGGGACGGTTTTATGCTTAAGAGTCACGAAAGGTTTTATTCAAATAACGGAAAACGCCTTGTGCTCATCGTGGATGACGAACAGATCAACCGCGAGATGCTGGCAGCGATTCTTCATGACCAGTATGAGATAATGACAGCCAATGACGGAGCTGATGCTCTTGAGATCATCAGGAACAACAATTCCATCCTGTCTCTGGTTATCCTGGATCTTATGATGCCCAAACTCACGGGAATGGACCTGCTTAAGATCCTTAAAAACGATGATGTTCTGAGACGTATTCCGGTAATAGTACTCACATCAGATAAATCTGCCGAAGTCACAAGCCTTAATATGGGTGCTTCGGACTTCATAACCAAGCCCTATGACGTGCCCGACATCATAAGGGCCCGCGTGCAGAGAACCATAGAGCTGGGTGAGGACACCTACATCATTCAGAGCACTGAAAGAGACGAGCTCACGGGACTTCTCAACAAGGAGTTCTTTTACAGATATTCAGAGCAGTATGACCTGCATCACACCGATGCTGTCATGAATGCAGTTATAGTGGATGTAAATAATTTCCATCTGGTAAATGAGACCAGAGGAAGGATCTACGGCGATGCTGTTCTCAAGGCCATCGGAAGAAACCTCATGGATTTCGTATCCAGAGAAGGCGGAGTTGCCGGAAGAGGGGACGCCGATACTTTCATGCTGTATCTTCCGGAGGGTACTGATTATGACAGACTCTACAAGGGAATATCTGAAAGCCTTGCAGATGAGAACAACAACGCTCAGATAAGAGTGCGTCTGGGAATATATTCCGAGCATGACGAGAATCTCGAGATCGAGAGATGCTTTGACCGCGCCAAGGTGGCGGGAGACATGATCCGGAACAATTACTCCAGCTTCATATCTGTATATGACAGCGCCCTTCATAAAAAAGAACTCCTGGCCCAGAGACTCATTCTTGAGATGGACAAGGCTCTTGAGGAGAAGCAGTTTGAAGTATACTATCAGCCTAAATTTGACGTGACCGGTGAGGTTCCCCATCTCAGAAGTGCGGAGGCTCTGGTCAGATGGAAGCATCCTGAACTTGGCATGATAAGCCCGGGGCTGTTCATACCGCTCTTTGAGGCAAACGGACTGATCCAGCGCCTTGACAGATACGTATGGAAAGAAGCCGCCTCCCACATGAAAAAGTGGAGAAAGGAGTTCGGAAGAGTCATTCCCGTTTCCGTAAACATATCAAGGATCGATATGTATGACGAGGACCTGGTGCCCTATATCAGAAGCCTTACGGAAGAGTGCGGAATAGACCCGAAGGACTATTTCCTGGAGATCACGGAATCAGCCTACACTGAGAATTCAGACCAGCTGGTTGAAAAAGTCAAGGAATTAAGGGGCATCGGATTCCCCATAGAGATGGATGATTTCGGTTCAGGCTA
>CAMPCK010000056.1 GCA_946645735.1 uncultured Clostridia bacterium | reverse complement strand
CTGGCATGGGAGGAGTACGTACGGCAGGTGACCTGGTACTCAGAATGCAGCTCGCTAAGAAGCTGAAGATCAACGAGGCGAAAGAGTATGTAGCTTCCAAGCTCGGTGTAAGCGTTGCAGAATTATGCGACGTAGTAACAATGTCCGATGTCAGAAGAGACATGGGTCTCGGACTTTGCCACGTAGAGCCTTGCAAGGAAGAAAACAACGGCATGGCAGCCAAGTTCAGGATCGCAGAAGTTCTCGGCATCCAGATCAACTCCGTTGAAAGGTTCAAGGAGAGGGCAGGACTGAAATAAGGGAACTGACTTGGAACTAACCTGAATTTAATCCAAACTATTTTTTAAAACAACAGGGTGGTAAGTCAAGGAGACGGACCACCCTTTGTTTATTAAGTGACATCATGAGTAACATTATTAAGATCAGTGAAGAAAGGGCTCATCAGGGAGCCGAAAAAAGATTCATAAATACCTGCGGCATTACCCCGGGAGGCTCCAAAAAGCATCAGAGGATGCTGGAGCAGGGGCTTAAAGCAAGAGAAAGCGGTATCGGAGGAATCGATATCCAGGCTGTTGTAAGATACGTGGGCCCCGAATGCTTGAGAGACGGAAAAATCCATGTGGATGATGCGGTCCTTGACTGCAACTATTTCACCAGGATCCCTCCAGAATATGTGGAAGGCATATACGTATACATGATGACCGTAGGAGAATGCCTCTTTGAGTCCGAGGACAAAATAATGGAGTTCCTCTTTGCGGACATCTGGGGAAATTCCTATGTGGATTCCGGAATTGAGGCGCTTCGGGAGGACTATGTCATCCCCGACATGAAAAAGAGATTCCCGGATAAGGACGTTATTCTTTCTGAGGAATTCGGCCCCGGATATTTCGGAATGTTCGTGGGAAAGACAAAGGAATTCACCAAGATACTTGATACGGAAGCCATCGGTGTCAAGGTAAAGGACAGCGGCATGATGATACCTCAGAAGAGCTGCGCGGGACTGTTCTTCGTGCTCAATCACGAACTCGAAAAGGAACCCGCCTGCATGAGATGTATGGGAAATGCCAGGGGCTGTGATTTTTGTGAGATCAATATGAGAAGAAAAGAAGAGGGCGACCAGATCAGTATCAGGTTCATGCCCATGAATGTGGAATACAAGGGACCGGCTTTGAGTTCAGTTCTTGAATGCGCATCAAAGTCCGGCGTGAATATAGACGGAAACTGCGGCGGAAAGGGCACCTGCCTCAAGTGCCGCGTAAGGATCAGGACTTCCATCGGAATCGAAAAGTACGAACTTGCCTGTGCAGTCACACCTGAAGACGGCATGATCGTCACGGTTCCCGAAGTGGAGACCACGGCAAAGAGAAAGAAGAAGCTGGTGATACTTCCCGAAGGCTTCACTCCTGATAAGGGTTCAGGCCTGGGAGTTTCAGTGGACATAGGAACCACTACGGTGGTTGTCATGCTCTGGGATCTTGAGACCGGGGAGATGCTGGATATAGATGCCTTCACCAATCCTCAGGGCACCTGGGGAGCTGATGTCATCTCCAGGATCCAGTACACCATGGAGAATGAGCACGGACTTGAAGCCCTTCATAAGAGCGTTATAAAGGGCATAAACAAGGCCGTTGAAGGCTTCATCGGCGGGTCTTCCTATGATGCTTCATCCATAAAGAAATATGTGGTCGTAGGAAATACCACCATGTCCCATCTCTTCCTCGGAATAGACCCGAAGAGCCTTGCCGTATCACCCTTCAAGCCTCAGTTTGAGGGACCTGTGGTCAAGAAGGCTTCAGAGCTTGACCTTATGGGAGCAGAGGATGCGGAACTTAAACTGGTTCCCAATATCGCAGGCCACGTAGGCTCCGACATCACTGCGGGCCTTATTGCAACGGACATCCTCGATAAGGACAAGGGACATCTCTTTATCGATATAGGAACAAACGGAGAAATCGTAGTATCGGGAAAGGGAAAGATCGCCACCTGTTCAACTGCGGCGGGACCTGCCTTTGAAGGAAGTTCCATCTCCCAGGGCATGCGTGCAGCATCCGGCGCCATCGAAAGGGTGGACCTTACGGACAAGGGCGTTGAAATAAAAGTGATCGGCGACTGCAAGCCCATCGGCATCTGCGGTTCCGGCATCATCGATGCCATTGGGGAAATGGTCAGGATGAATGTGGTTGACAAGACAGGAAAGCTCCTTCCTCCTGAGAAACTTCAGAAGAAGGGGGTTCCCCAGGCAATTATCGACTGCGTTGATAAGGATGACGAGGGGTATTATCTCACCCTCTACAGGGATCCCGACGGAGAGGACATCAGGATAACCCAGAAGGATGTGAGGGAGATCCAGCTTGCCAAGGCAGCCATCAAGGCAGGAGAGGAGACTCTCATGAACGCTGTGGGAATAAGCCTGGATGAGCTTGAGAAGGTATCCATAGCCGGAGCCTTCGGATCATATATCCGCAAAGAATCCGCCGTGAGCTGCGGCCTGATTCCGGATATCGACCATGAGAAGATACATTCCATAGGAAATTCTGCCGGAATCGGCGCTTCCATGGCTCTTCTCTCAGAGGCAGCCTTTGATGAGACGGTACAGGCTGCTGAAACCATAGAACACATTGAGCTTGCAACGAGATCTGATTTCCAGGATAAGTACATGCTGGCCATGAGGTTTTAGTAATGAAAATATGTATTATAGGCGGCAGGCTCCAGGGAACAGAAGCATGTTATCTGGCAAGAGCCTGCGGTATGGAAAGTGTATTGATAGATATAGACCCGGAAGTGCCTGCTGCGGGACTTGCAGATCATTTCATAGCGGGGGACCTCATCGCAGAAGATGAAGAGGCAGTCAAAGCATTCAGGTCCTGCGACCTGATACTTCCCGCCAATGAAAATGACGCACTTCTTGACAAGATATGTCAGCTGGCTGAAAGGTACGATATACCTCTTGCCTTTGACCCGGATGCCTACAGGATAACGGAGTCAAAGCTTAAGTCGGACAGACTCTTTAAGGAGAACGGCATTCCCTGCCCGAAGTATTATCCCGAGGGAAGGGCACCCTATGTGGTGAAACCTTCAGAGGGTTCAGGCTCCACAGGAGTAATGAAGCTTAAAACGAAGGAAGAGGCGGAGGAATATCTCAGAAAGGCGGATCCTGAGGATATAATCCAGGAGTACCTGGAAGGGCCATCATACTCCATTGAGGTCATCGGAAGGCCGGGAAACTACAGGACATATACCGTGACGGAAGTCCATGTGGATGAAGGTTACGACTGCTATATGATCACTTCTCCTGTAGATATTCCCAAGGACAAGCTTGACAGGTTTTCTGAGATCGCCATAAAGATAGCAGAACTTGTAAAACTTAAGGGCATCATGGATGTGGAAGTCATCGATGACGGGGAGGACCTTAAGGTTCTTGAGATAGATGCAAGGATTCCGTCCCAGACCCCCATAGCGGTTCTTAAGACCTCGGGAATGAACCTTCTCAAGGAACTGGCTGATGTGACCCTGTACGGAGATTTCAGGGATCCCAATACTGCAGAGGGAGGATCCGGCAAAATATTCTCAGCCTATGAAAACTATGAGAGAGTTAACGGAAAGATCAGCGCTCATGGTGAGCACATCATGAGAAATGCAGGACATCTCACATACCGTGAAAACTTCCTGGGATCCATGGAATCCATGACGGATTACAGGGATGGAGAATCGGATTTCAGGGGCATATTCATCAACTGGGGAAAGGATAAAGAAGAGGTTTTTAAATGGAGAAATACACTGTTACACAGACAGAAAGACTGAGGGAACTGAACTGTCCCGCTGATGAACTGGACAGGGAGTTTGAGACAAAGGAAGACAGAAACTCATACTTCAAAAAACTGGAGAAGGAGCTTACCAGATATGCGAGAAATGATATCTTTGACCTTCTGGAGTCCCGCCATATAACCAAGTACCGCATGACGGCAAACAAAATGGCTGCATGGCTTGATGAGGAAGGCTTCACTGAAGTCATCACTCCCACCATCATCTCCAAGGAAGCCCTTAAGAAGATGGGAATCGATTCCGGTTCCCCCTTCATGGAGCAGATCTTCTGGGTGGACGGCAAGCACTGCCTGAGACCCATGCTGGCTCCTAATCTCTACGTTGAGATGAGAGAACTCTTAAGGATCACCAGAAAGCCCGTTAAAATATTTGAGATGGGTTCCTGCTTCAGGAAGGAATCACAGGGAGCCCAGCACTTAAACGAGTTCACCATGCTGAATCTCGTGGAGCTTGCATCCGTAAAAGACGGAGAACAGCTTAAGGAGCTGGAGCGCCTGGCTAAAGGAGCCATGGAAGCCCTGGGCCTTGAAGAAGGGGAGTATGAATTCATACAGGAGGATTCCGAGGTCTACGGCAAGGTTTCCTTCGATATAGTCATAAACGGCATGGAAGTGGCGTCAGGCTCCTACGGACCTCACTTCCTGGACCCTGCCTGGGGCGTCTTTGATACATGGGTCGGAATAGGCTTTGGCATAGAGCGCCTTACCATGGCCCTTGACAAGGGAAGCACCATAAAGAGATACGGAAGGACACTTTCCTTCATAGACGGGGAGCCTTTGAATATCTGATAAAGGGAGGCAAATGACATGACAAGACTTAAGACTGAATGGGTCGACTACATGGTCGGCGGCATGGATGAATACAACAGAGGCTTAAAGGAGAAAACAGGCTTTGACCTTGCAGGCCTTGTGAAGAGCACCTACGGAATCTCCGATGAAGTCTACGATAAACACGCAAAGGAACTTCTGGTTGCAGCTGTTCCTGTGACCCAGGGAGAGGGCATCATCGGGTCCTTTTCTGGCGCTGTTTCGGCTATAATAAAGTCCATGGGCTTCAATGCCTTTGTAACTGAAGAGACAGATGTGGACGGAATCTACAGCGCTGTTTTAAGAGACGCCGGCGTAATATTCATGGCGGATGATGACAGATATCTGGCTTTTTCAAGAGATAACGGAAGCTTCGGAGACAATAACTACTCCACAGCTCTTGGATACATCATGGCCCTTAGAGCCATGATGAGAAAAGCAGGCTATGACATCTCAAAGGAAAAGATCCTTGTCATAGGATACGGCATCGTCGGTGAAGAGGCCGTAGACATCCTTTCAAAGCATGATATCGACTTCGATATGTATGATAAAGATCCCAACGCACTGGTATTCTACAAGAGTCTGGGACTCAAGGGTCATATACTTGAATCAGAGGAAGAAATAAAGAATTACAGCTTTATACTGGACTTCACCAATGAAGGAGGATGGCTTAGAGACGAGCTCCTCAGAGAAAATGTGCTCTATGCAAGCCCCGGTGTGCCCCTTTCTCTTGACGAAAAGGCAGAAGCCAGGTTGCAAAATACTGCTGTTTATGATAATCTTGAGATTGGAACAGCCATGATGCTCGGTGAGATCATCAAGACATGGATGTGAAGATCCATATGGGGTGAGGATCGTATTGATCGCCTGGACTCTAAATCCAGATAGCCGGGTGAGACTCCCGGTCACCTCGCCACTTAAACAGCCCCTTGGCCGTAAGGCCTTTGGGGCTTACTTTTGAAGGAGACTGTAATGGCTGACGATACCAAAAGATATTACAGAAAAAACGTGGAGCTTCTGATCCTTCTGGAAAAGATGAAGCTGTGGCCCGCAAGGAGCGGGATACTCCACGGCATAAAAACCATAGAAAACTATGGAAAATATGCGGTGATCACCACCCACTGCGGACAGGAAATGAGAGTGTACAACTCGAGAAACTCAAGAGCAGCACGCTGGCTCAGAAACAAGTGGGCTGTCAAACCCTGTCCTAAATGCAAAGTGCCGGAGTGGAAACTTCTCAAGTATTCCAAGACCTTCTTCGATACCTACGGGTCTGATCTGGTGCACAAAAAATAACTTAGATATGACGAGAGAAGAAATAATACGCATACTTAAATGCGATGACAAAAATGAAATAGAGAAATTGTTCATGGAAGCCTCTGAGATTCGTAACAGGGTCCAGGGAGATAAGATCTTTGCCTACGGCTTCGTATATTTCTCCACCTACTGCAGAAACAACTGCAACTTCTGCTATTTCAGAAGAGGAAATTCCATCGGAAGATACCGGAAGTCCGAGGATGAGGTCCTGGCTCTCTCAAAGGCTCTTGTGGATTCAGGCGTGAACCTCATAGATCTGACCATGGGAGAAGACCCCCTCTATCATGAGGAAAACTTCGAGACCGTTTCCCGCATCATAAAGAGAATAAAGACTGAGCTGGGAACTTCCGTAATGATATCGCCCGGAGTGGTCAGCGATGAAATAATAGATAAGTTTGCTGAAGCAGGAGC
>CAMPCK010000055.1 GCA_946645735.1 uncultured Clostridia bacterium | reverse complement strand
ATTATGTTATAGCACTTTGTGTTAGCACTGTCAAGAGGTGAGTGCTAACAATTTTGTGATATTCTGTGAAGATTGTGTGAAAAAAGGGCTGAAATGCTTGAAATATTGACAGTTTTTTTCAAAAAAATTATTATTAAGGTGCAATAAAAACCCCGATTCAGCTATTAACCTATTGAAAGGAACGACATATATGAATATTGCTGAATTAGACATTTTAATAGAGAAGGTCGCGGCTCATGATATGGACGCCCTTGAAAGCCTTTACAGGGAAACAAAGGACTCTGTATATGCCTACGCCCTGTCTGTCATGAAGAACATTCACGATGCTGAGGATGTCCTCCAGGAGTGTTATATAAACATATACAGGGGAGCTTCCGGCTACAGAAGCCAGGGCAAGCCTCTGGCCTGGATCCTTACGGTCGCAAGGAACCTCTGCATGAAAAAGTTTTCGGAAACGAAGAACAGGGCCGAACTTACAGAGGAGGAGTGGTCTGAACATCTGGAAAGCTTTTCGGAACTCACTCCGGAAGAAAAGACCATCCTTAAGGACTGCATGTCGCTTCTGAGTGAAGAAGAGCGCCATATAGTTACGCTCCATGCGGTTTCAGGCTACAAACACCGGGAAATCTCGGAGGTGCTCAAGATCCCGCTCTCAACGGTGCTTTCCAAATACAACCGCGCTCTTGCCAAACTGAATAAAATGTAAAAGGGGAATGTAATAAAAATGAACATTAATGAAGAAAAGCTTAAAACAGCATATGAAAAAATAACGCCTGATGTATGGGATGCCATAAAGGCGGAAGTGGAAGCCGAGGAAACAAAGGATCAGAAACCGGCGCTTGCCATCATAGAAGGCGGACAGAAAGAAAGTGCTGCGAAGGAGACTGTAACCAGACGCCCTTCCTGGGTAAGACGTATAAGTGCAGCAGCTGCTGCAGTAGTTCTCCTTCTAGGAGGCATCTGGGGGTTCAACGGATACAAGGCAGCCAATGCCATCGACTCCATAGTTTCTCTTGATGTCAATCCCTCCATAGAGATCACCATGAACTCCAAGGAAAGAGTCCTTGACGTAACAGCCCTGAACGAGGACGCGGCAGCGGTCATAGGGGATATGGATTTCAAGGGATCTGACCTTGACGTAGCCGTAAACGCCCTTATAGGATCCCTTCTCAGAAACGGATATATCAGCGATGCAAAGAATTCCATCCTTGTGAGCGTTGACAATCAGGATGCTGCAAAGGGAGAGGCCTTAAGGGTCAAGCTCCTGGATGAGATATCCATGCTTCTTGATCAGGATAATATCGACGGGGCCATCTTAAGCCAGGTCATGGATGACGATCCTGAGATCGACGATCTTGCTGAGGAATACGGCATATCACCGGGAAAGGTAAGACTCATCAACGAGATACTTAAGACCAATCCCAGACATGCCTTTGAAGAACTCGCAGGTCTCACTATTAATGAACTTAACCTGATTGCAGATAAGCCGGAGGCGGATCTCGGCAATATAGAGTCTCGGGGAAAGGCCAGCGACAAAGGCTATATAGGAAGCGCCAAAGCTCAGGAGGCTGCCCTTAAGGCAGCAGGCCTCAAGGAGTCCCAGGTAAAGAACCTTAAGACGGAAATGGACTGCGAGAAGGGTGTCATGGTATATGAAGTGGAATTCAATGCCAATGGCACGGAGTATGAATATGAAATAAATGCTCTTACGGGAGAAGTCGTCAAGACTGAGACGGAAGCAGCGGAATCACCGGACAGCGATATGGATGACGATGATGACGATCCTTATGACGACGATGACGATGATGACGACGACAAAGACGATGACCGCGATGACTGATCCCGGTCTTTGATAAAGGAAGACGAGACTGTAAGCTCCGGGTCCTGGAAGGATCCGGAGTTTTTTATTATAAAAACAGATAAAACTTTAAGAAGTTTCAAGGTTTTTTCAAGGATTGGGTGATAAATTAGTACCATCAGAAGAAGATATTTTCTCAATTCGGTTTATATATACGGAGGAAACCAAATGTGTAAAGTAGATAATCCTGTAATGGTAATGAAAAGATATGAAATCAAATATATTCTGAGCCCTGAGCAGTGTGAATTCTTTGAAAACGCTCTGAAGGGCCATATGGAACCGGACGAATTCGGCCTCACTTCCATCGCATCGCTTTATTACGATACGGCGGATTACAGGCTCATCAATAACTCCATAATGAAGCCTCCTTTTAAGGAAAAGATCAGGCTGAGATCCTATGGCCTTGCGGATGACGGCTCCCCGGTATTCCTTGAGCTCAAGAGAAAAGCCAAGGGAATCGTGTACAAGAGAAGAGTCGAATCCACAGTTCCCGTTGTAAAGAAATTCTTTGAAGGAGAAAACAGCGTAGGAGAGGGCGAACAGATAAATCATGAGCTCGAGTATTTCAGAGACCTTTATGGAGATCTGAGGCCATCCTGCCTGGTGATCTATGACAGGCTCGCCTACTTCCAGCCCGACGGAGACCTGAGGATGACCATAGACCATGATCCCAGGTTCAGGACTGAAGACCTGGACTTAAGAGTTTCCATGGAAGGGGAATCACTGCTTCCGGAAGGTTATTCCATCCTTGAGATAAAAGTTCAGGATGCCATGCCTCTCTGGCTCTGCAGGATCCTTTCAGAGGGGAAGATCTACAAGACAAGCTTCTCAAAATACGGAGAAGCATATAAGAGAATGATGAAGAGAAGATTCAGAAAAGCAGGCTGATACGGATCGGAACTGCTTTATATAAAAGAAAGGTTGGTACAAAATGTTTGCTTCAATATATTCAGCTACAGTTACGGCGTCAGAGTTCTTCATGATGGGAGCGGCTGCTCTCATAGCGGGAATCATCTTCGCCTGGATAATGTCATATAAAGTTAAATCCACCAAGAGGTTCTTCCTGGTGGCAGCGCTTCTTCCCTTTGCGGTAGGTGCGGTAATCACTTTTGTCAGCGGAAACATCGGTGCAGGAGTTGCCATGGGAGGCGCCTTCGGTCTCATAAGATTCAGAAGCGCCCAGGGAAGCGCAGATGAACTGGCTTCCATCCTCATAGGAATGAGCGCAGGAATCGCCTTCGGCATGGGATACATCGCCTACGGAGTGATCATTCTGATTCTCCTCGGAATTCTTTACAATCTGCTTTCGGTGATCCCTATCTTCGAACATGCTGCGCCTAAGGAGAAACTTCTTAAGGTCACCATTCCTGAATCCCTTGACTATTACGATGTCTTTGACGGCGTATTCGACAAGTATCTTGAAAAGCATGAAAGCGTCGGCGTCAAAACCACAGGCATGGGATCCATGTTCAAGCTTTCCTTTAAGATCCTCATGAAGGACCAGAAACAGGAAAAGGCCTTTATCGATGAGATCAGAACCATGAACGGAAATCTGGAGGTTGCGCTTCTTCCCTACGCGGAGCAGCAGATCCAGTTATCATAACAGAAGACACATTAAAAGCGGAGCTGATGCTCCGCTTTTTTAAAGTGCAGATGCTATGATATCTCTTACCTTGTCAGGAAGCTCAGCCTGCTCATGTCTGTCCATGGATGCCACGTCTATAAGAGGGTGGAAGGTTACGTCGAAGGACATGTGCTTCTGAACAACGCCGGGTTCTTCGTAGAGCTTGTAGGTTCCGCTAATGGTTACGGGCATTATGGGAGCCTTGGCCTTGGTGGCAAGTTTGAAGCTTCCGGGATGGAATTCGCCTAATTCGTGGTCAGGACCCTTGGCTCTGGTTCCCTCGGGGAAGATAACCATGCTGAATCCCTGCTTAAGATAATCAGCTCCTTCGGAAATGGTGCGAAGGGATGCCCTGGCATCGCCCCTGTCGATATAGAGACCTCTTACTCTCTCGATCCACTTGGAGAAATGAGGAACCTTGCGGATCTCGGATTTTGCAATAAATCCGGTCTGGAAGGGGACGCAGTTCATGAAGGGGAGAACATCAGCGAAACCCTGATGGTTGGATATGAATACTACGGGACCTTCTTCCGGGAAGTTCTCCGTTCCGTGAGCGTTTATGGTCCAGTCCCACTTATCCAGTATCCTCTGGGACCATCCTTGAAGAGCTTCTTTGATAAGGGCCTTTTCTCGTTCTGTGTTTCCTTGCTGTCTCATCATATCTATCTCTTTGGCATATCTGTCGGCCCAGAGAACATCACTTGCCAGATAGAGAAGATATGGAATGTTTCCTATTACTTTCATGAAACCATTATAACATATTCTGCACGGGGAATATACAAAAAATAAAAGAACCGGCCTGGGGCCGGAGAAAAAGACGGTTATAGAAGCTGATCCTGATCAGAGGGGGTATACCGCATAATGCTGTCCACATCACAATCAAGGGCCATGCAGAGATCGTTAATGGTCTTGGTACTGAGAGGCCTGTTATCTCTGAGCCGCTGTATGGTGGATCCGGACAAGTGATAGAACTTGATCAGCTTGTAAGTGGACATATCTGATTTTTTCAAGGTTTCCCAAAACGGTGAGTAGTCAATCAATGCCGCGCTCTCCTTTTATTACTACTTTTAGTATATGTGAGAGCCGAAATATTGACTATACTCGATAAAATGACTATAATTTATAGAAGAAAGAGTTAAAGTATAATATCTTCTTTCGACCATTAGCAGCAAACATAAAAAGACCCCGTCCTCGGACGGGGTCTTGACTTTTGTCTGTTAATTAGTCTGCTACGTAAGGAAGAAGGGCAACGGTTCTTGCACGCTTAACAGCTGTGGTAACAGCTCTCTGGTGCATAGCGCAAGTTCCTGTGATTCTCTTAGGTAAGATCTTGCCTCTCTCTGTAACGTACTTTCTTAACTTTTCTACATCTTTGTAATCGATGGTTTCAGCCTTATCTGCGCAGAACTGGCATACTTTCTTCTTTCTCATGCCGCCGCGATTAGGTCTCTTTTCGTACATGTCTCTTATCTCCTTTCTCTTTTAGAATGGGATATCCTCTTCGATGGCTGTGAATCCTTCAGGAGTGAAATCTTCTCTGATCTCCTGCGGAGCCTGCTCATACTGCTGTACCTGAGGTGCGCTCTGGTACTGAGGTGCCGGTTCTGCCGGAGCCTGTTCGTACTGCTGTACCTGAGGTGTGCTCTGAGGAGCTCTCTGGTAGGACTGCTGATAGCCGTCATTCTGGGACTGTCTGTCTCCCCATTCCAGGAATTCTACTCTGTCAGCTACGACGTCTGTGGTGTAAACGGTTGCACCGTCCTTGTTGGTATAACTGCCTGTCTGGAGTCTGCCCTGCACACCTACAAGTCTTCCCTTCTTAAGGAATCTTTCGCAGTTCTCAGCCTGCTTGCCGAATACTGTGATTCTGGGGAAGTCGGTCTTTCTCTCTTCGCCCTGACGTGCAGGTCTGTCGATTGCGATGGAGAAGGTGCAAACTGCCATCTGAGATCCGCTGGTATATCTTACTTCAGGATCTCTGGTCAATCTTCCGATAAGTACAACGCTGTTCATGGTCTGCCTCTCTTATTTCTCGTCTTTTGCTACGATGATGTGTCTCATTACGTTGTCGGAAATTCTAAGTCTTCTGTCGAGTTCCTTAGGTAAAGTTGCGTTTCCTTCGAAGTTGATAACTACATAGTAGCCGTCATTTAACTTCTGAATAGGATATGCAAGCTTTCTCATTCCCCAAACGTCTACTTCTCCGACAACTCCATCAGCAGCAATGATTTCCTTAACGGTTTCCACTGTCGCATCTTTCTTTTCGTCTTCTAAAGTAGGATTGATAATGAACATTACTTCATATTTAGTCATGTCTTTTCTCCTTTCCCTGTGGACTTAATGGCTACGATTCTCTCGTAGCAGAGATTCACACGGTTAGACTCGTGCCTTAATATTATATATTTACCGGAAGTATTTTGCAAGGATTTTTTATATAAAAAATCAAAAAATCTTGCGCTGTAATTTGCCTGGATGAGAAGCAAAAAACTGTACCCGGGTATATTAAGATATATGAGGTATCTGACAAGATGTGCATAAAAAGTGAATAAAATCACAAACCGTCAAGTGCCTAATAATTATACACGATAAAGCGTTAATTTATTAGTGCGATAAAGTGAAAAAACAAATTGCGCGATTCGGGGCCTCCGCAAAAAAATTTTTTACGAAAACTCTTGCCTCGCAAGGGGTTCATAGCATTTTTGCCTTGATTAGAAAGCCTAAAAATTGTATAATAATCATAGGGAGTAACCCTACAGACATGTTTTTAATATTATTCATTATAATGCATAATCATTAAGAGAAATGGAGAAGACGCTATGGCAGTAATTATTAATGGAAGAGACCTCACAATCGACGAGGTTATCAGAGTGTGCAGACACAACGAAAAGGTAGAGATCGCAGAAGATGCTAAGGAAG
>CAMPCK010000054.1 GCA_946645735.1 uncultured Clostridia bacterium | reverse complement strand
TTTGACATGTTTTTGGATACAATAATATCGGTTAAGATTGGCTTTGCTGATCCTTAGAAAAAATATAAAAATCGGAGGAAGTAATGAAAGGTTTCAAGTACTACACACCTACAGAAATCAAATTTGGAAAAGGAGCTGAACTTCAGGCAGGAGAAATGCTTAAGAAGTACGGCGCAAAAAAAGTTTTCGTGCACTATGGATCTGAAAGAATCGTTGAGAATGGTCTTCTTAAGAATATACTCAACACACTTGACAAAAAAGGAATCGAGCATGTTGAACTGGGAGGAGTAGTTCCCAATCCGAGGCTTTCAAAAGTAAGAGAAGGTATAGAAATAGCCAGAGACTTCGGGGCAGACTTTCTTTTTGGCGTAGGCGGCGGATCTGTACTTGATTCACTTAAAGCAATAGGCTACGGACTTGCAAATGATGGCGATGTATGGGATTTTTATGAGCATACGAGAAAGCCTGAAAAGTCAATGCCCATAGGCCATGTGCTTACATTGAGCGCAACGGGATCGGTAATGTCCGACTCTTCTGTTATCACTAATGAAGATGGATGGAAAAAGAGGGGAGTAAACAGCGACCTCTGCCGTCCCGTATTCGGACTTCTCAACCCCGAACTCACCATGAGCGTAGGCCCTTATCAGACGGCGTCGGGTTCAGCTGATATCATGATGCATACTATGGAAAGGTATTTCAACAGGATGGGAAGCATGGAACTCACTGATTCCATTGCTGAGGGACTTATCAAGGTAGTAATGAGAAATACTAAAATTGTCCTCGAAGAGCCAGACAACTATAATGCAAGGGCTGAGATCATGTGGGCCGAATGCCTTTCACATAACGGACTCACAGGCTGCGGCACAGACGGCGGAGACTGGGCTTGCCACAGACTTGAGCATGAACTGGGAGGACTCTATGATGTGGCTCACGGTGCAGGACTCTGCGCTATCTGGGGCACCTGGGCAAGAATGGTATGCGACGACCTTCCTGAGAGATTCTACAAGTTCGCTGTAAACGTAATGGACGTAGAACCCGACAAGGACGAGATGAAGGTTATCTACGAGGGAATCGAAAGAATGGAAGCTTTCTTTGAATCCATCGGAATGCCTACAGATATCAAGGGCCTCGGAGTGACACCTACCGAGGAGGAACTTCACCTTCTTGCAAAAAAATGTGAAGAGGCAGTCGGCGGACACGTAGGTTCAGCACTTACCCTTTACGTTGAGGATATGTACAGAATATATAAGGACGCAGTTGACAGACATTAATATAAAGAGGTTCCCATGAGAATATATTTTGAAGAAGAAAATGCAGCACTCGACAAGAGCCTGCTGGAAACCATGGAAAAGGCATCGAGCCGCGCGGCGGAACTGGAGGGACTGCCCGATGATATCTGCCAGCTGTCGGTGACCTTTGTGACGCCTGAAGAGATCCACGAACTCAACAGGGATTACAGGGGAGTCGACAGGCCCACGGACGTTCTGAGCTTTCCTCAGTTTGAAAGAGATGAACTTGAGGAATATATATCATGTCCCGATGACGTCCCCGATGAACTCATGCTGGGAGACGTGGTCATATCAAAGGACAAGGCCATGGAACAGGCTGAGGAGTACGGTCACAGCTTTGAGAGAGAGCTCATATATCTCTTCACCCACTCGGTGCTTCATCTTCTGGGATATGACCATGAGGAGCCGGAAGACAAAGCGGTAATGAGAAAACGCGAAGAAGAAATCATGGACTGGCTGGGGATACCCAGGATGCAGCCATAAAAGGAGAGCAAAATAATATGACCGACAAAGAATTATACAGAATAGCAAAAGACATGACCAAGATGAGCTATGCTCCCTTCAGCAAGTTCTGCGTGGGAGCCGCCCTTGAATGCAAGGACGGCACCATCTACACGGGATGCAATGTGGAGAATTCCTCTTTGGGAGGAACCATCTGCGCTGAGAGAACAGCCATGTGCAAAGCCATTTCTGAGGGCCACAGGGATTTCAAGCAGATCATGATCGCATCCTCAGGCGGAGAAGCCTGGCCCTGCGGAATCTGCAGACAGTTCATGAAAGAATTCTGCGACGATGACTTCAGAATAATGACAGCTGAAGATGAAGATCATATCAGATGCTATACTATGGCAGAGATTCTGCCTGAAGGCTTCAGACTTAATGAAAATCTGGAGCAGATCTGAGCTTTGAGAGGAGACCTGCGTATTGGAAAAGAAGATAAAGATCATTGAAGGAATTGACACCAAGGAATTATTCGGCAGCATGGATCTTAACATGAAGCTGGTGAAGGAAGCCACGGGAGTGGACGTGGTCCAGAGAGGGGACGAACTTCTCCTTATCTGCGACTCAGACCTTCCTGACCGTGACCTTACGGGAATGGACATGACGTCCATGAAGGAAAAGGATCAGGAGGAATCCCTGGAACTGGCGGAAAAGATCATCGAGGAATACATGAGCGTGCTCCGCTCAGGCGATTCAATCGACAGGCAGCGCGCCGGATACATAGTTAACCTCACCAAGGAGGGCGTATCCTACCAGGAAAACAGCGTCGGAAAGGACGTCATCTGTTTCACCCATTCAGGAAAGCCGCTTAAGCCCAAGACCCTGGGCCAGAAGGAATACGTCAAGGCCATCAGGGACAAGGAAGTCGTCTTCGGAATCGGCCCTGCCGGAACCGGTAAGACATATATTGCGGTGGCCATGGCGGTGAACGCTCTCAAGGCCAAACAGGTAAACAAAATAATCCTGGCCCGTCCTGCCGTAGAAGCAGGTGAGCGTCTTGGATTCCTTCCGGGAGACCTTCAGGACAAGGTGGATCCTTACCTCAGGCCTCTCTACGATGCTCTTTATGACGTACTCGGAAGAGACGCAGCGCTTAGACTCAAGGAGAAGGAGGTCATCGAAGTTGTTCCTCTCGCATATATGAGAGGAAGGACTCTTGACAATGCCTTTATCATCCTGGATGAAGCGCAGAACGCCACCAGGGAACAGATGAAGATGTTCTTAACCAGAATGGGCTTCGGCTCCCACGTGGTGGTAACAGGAGACGTGACTCAGATAGACCTTCCCAGAGGAAAGAAATCAGGTCTCGTTGAAGCTGAAAGGGTGCTCAAGCCTGTAAAGGATATAGGCTTCTGCTACCTTAAGGACACAGACGTTGTAAGACACGAACTCGTAAGAAAGATCGTAAACGCTTACGACGACTTTTACAAAAAATACCCTGAAGAAATCGGGGAATAAGAGGAGATTCGTTTGAAATCAGGATTTATAGGAATCGTGGGAAGGCCCAACGTAGGAAAGTCAACCTTACTCAATGCCATTCTCGGAGAGAAGATTGCCATTACTACGGACAAGCCCCAGACCACGAGAAACAATATAAGAGGAATATATACAAGAGTTGATGAGAGAGCTGAAAGCACCTCCACGGACGATGTTATCAATGCATTTTTTGGAAAAACATCGGAGCCCGCAAGACCCACCAAGGGCGTGCAGATGGTTTTCATCGACACCCCGGGCATCCATAAGCCTCATTCCAAGCTTGGGACCTTCATGACGGATTCTGCCATGGGAACATTCAAGGAAGTGGACGTGGTGCTTTTTCTTGTGGATGAGAGGCTGGGAGAAGCCGGCGGCGACAGATTCATCATCGATAAGCTGAAGGATATAAACACTCACAAGATACTCATCATAAACAAGATCGACACAATGGATCCCGATGAATTCAGGGAAATATACGAAGAGTACGAAGAACTCGGCATCTTCGAGGATATCATCGGGCTGAGCGCCTTAAAGGGAAGAGGTGTCAGGGACCTCCTTAAAAAACTTGAGGATATGATGCCTGAAGGACCCATGTACTTCCCCGAGGGCATGGTGACAGACCATCCGGAAAGGTTCATCGTAAGCGAGATCATAAGGGAGAAGCTTCTCATATATCTTAAGGAGGAGGTTCCCCACGGAACAGCCGTTGAGATCGAAAGCTTCAAGGTCGAAGAGGACAAGTACGGAAACGATCTGGCCAGAATCGGCGCAGTAATCTACTGTGAGAGAAAGTCCCACAAGGCCATCATAATCGGAAAAGAGGGCAAAAAAATCAAGGGCATCGGCAAGGCTGCCAGAGAAGAGATCCAGGGACTGCTGGGCATGAAGGTCATGCTGGAGCTCTGGGTCAAGGTCAAGGAGAACTGGCGCGACTCTGATTTTGCTCTTTCGAATTTCGGATATAAGGAGAGAAACTGACCTTAAATGATCACGGATACTGAAGGCATAATCTTAAGACAAGTCAAAACGGTTAACGGCAGGACCATGCTGGTGGTATTCTCAAGAAAGTTCGGCAAGATCTCTGTGGGAACGAACCTGACAGGCACGGGAAAGAACAAATCCGCCCTGGCCATCAGGCCCTTCACCTACGGGGAGTATGAACTTTTCAAGGGCCGGGACGTATATAACCTGAACAGCGGAAGGGTCATCAAGAGCTATTTTGACATAGGGGATGACCTGGATAAGTTCATGGCGGCGTCCTATGTTCTGGAGCTGACGGACAGGCTTCTCATGGAGGAGGATCCCCAGCCGAAGCTTTTTATGGAGCTCACGGGATTCATGGAAGCCATAGAGAAGAGGTCAAAAAAGCTGGACACCCTGGTTCTCGCATATCTGGTGAAAGCCCTTGATAATACGGGCACCATGCCGGAGCTGGACTACTGCGCCTGCTGCGGAAGACCCCGCGGCGGAAGGCCTGCAGGTTGGTTCAGCATCGAGGAGGGCGGGATTCTTTGCAGGGAATGTGCAGAAGAAGCTCTCAACAGTCAGGATAAATCGTTGATTTATCAGGCGGACTTTGATATAATTAATATCCTGAATTATTTCAGGAAGGAGCCCTTCTCCAGATTTGAGAAGCTGGCTCTGGAGGACAGAGTGTCAGGAAAATTAAAGGATATATTGAAAGGCTATCTTGCTTATCATTTAGATATATCAAACCTTAAAAGTGAGTTTGTAAACATATAGCGAAAGACTGAATAAGAGGAGGATCAAAATGGAAATTACTCTTGAAAAAATCGAACTTGTAAAGGACAGAACAGGCGTATCATACAGAGAAGCAAAGGATGCTCTTGAAGCATGCGACGGATCTGTAGTTGATGCCATCATTGCTATTGAAGAAAACATCGATGCCAACAAGGGCGGCAAGGCCGGTGAGTACGTTCAGACCACCATGGCAAAGGTCAAGGAACTCGTAAACAAGGGAAATATCTCCAAGATCAGCGTTAAGCGCGGTGACGAATCCATCGTCAACATCCCCGTAAACGTAGGTATCGTTGGTGCAGTTCTTGCTCCCTGGGGCGTAGTTGCAGCAGCTATCGCAGCCTTTGGCTTCAAGTGCAAGGTTGAGCTTACAACCGATGACGGAAAGGTTATCGACATTTCCGAAAAGGTTGAAAGCGTAGCAGATACAGTAAAGGAAAAGAGCAGCGTTGTAGTTGACGAGATCAAGGAAAGAGGCGGCTCCGTTGTTGACGACCTCAAGGACAAGGCTCCCGACTATTACGAAAAGGTAAAGGATGCAGGAACAGAAGCATTCAACAACCTTAAGGACAAGGCTCCCGACTACTACGAGAAGGTAAAGGATGCAGGAACAGAGGCATTCAACAACCTTAAGGACAAGGTTGCAGGAGACGATGACTTTGAGATCGAGATCGAGATCGAAGACGAAGACGTTAACGGCGAACTCAACAAATAATTTTTTGCAGGAAGAAAGGTAACAATATTATGGCAAACGAAGTTACAATGGAAAAAATCGTAGCATTATGCAAGAACAGAGGATTCATTTTCCCCGGTTCCGAGATATATGGAGGACTGGCCAACACATGGGATTACGGCCCTTTGGGAGTTGAATTCCTTAATAACGTGAAAAAGGCCTGGTGGAGAAAGTTCGTACAGGAGTCCAAGTACAACGTAGGACTCGATGCGGCTATCCTCATGAACCCCCAGACATGGGTAGCTTCCGGCCACGTGGGAGGTTTCTCTGATCCTCTCATCGACTGCAGAGCATGCAAGTCCAGATTCAGAGCTGACAAGCTCATCGAAGACTGGAACGCTGAAAACGGAATCAAGGACATGGTGGTTGACGGCTGGTCAAACGAAGAACTTGAAGGATACATCAAGGAACACAATATCTGCTGCCCTGACTGCGGCAAGTCTGATTTCACCGGTATCCGTCAGTTCAACCTCATGTTCAAGACCTTCCAGGGCGTTACTGAAGACTCCAAGGCAGAGATCTACTTAAGACCTGAAACAGCTCAGGGAATCTTTGTAAACTTCAGAAACGTACAGCGTTCAGCAAGAAAGAAAATACCTTTCGGAATCGCACAGATAGGAAAATCCTTCAGAAACGAGATCACTCCCGGTAACTTCATCTTCAGAACCAGAGAGTTCGAGCAGATGGAGCTGGAGTTCTTCTGCGAACCCGGAACAGACCTCGAGTGGTTCAAGTACTGGAAGGACT
>CAMPCK010000053.1 GCA_946645735.1 uncultured Clostridia bacterium | reverse complement strand
AAAATATCGGAAGACTGCAGACACCCGTCGGCAGTTTTCCTCACAAAGGAAAAGCCCAGGGCGAGAATCTGAAGCTGGACGATGCAGCAGTTCTTTGCGAAGACGGCATAATCAAGGCAATCTCCGGCAAGACAGAAGACGGAAAGTATCACACTCAGACCATAGGAGCAGACGGAAAGGCAGAAATGACCGTATCCGATGAGGCTCCCGTTCTTACAGATGAACAGGATCCCTGGCTTGTCACCTATGATGCCAAGGGCAATCTTGTGACACCCGGTCTTGTTGAAGGACACACCCATATGGTTTTCGGAGGATATCGTCAGAATGAGATCCCTCTTAAGCTGAAAGGTGCAGGATACCTGGATATCTTAAGAGCAGGCGGCGGTATCAATGATACTGTAAAAAAGACAAGGGAAGCTACCTTCGAAGAGCTTTATGATAAGACCAAAGGTTTCCTCGATGAAATGATGGGACTTGGAGTAACCACCTGCGAAGCTAAGTCAGGCTACGGCATCGATCTTGAGACTGAGGTAAAGATCCTTGAGGTACTCAAAAAACTCAATGAAGATCATCCCATGGACATCGTTTCCACCTTCATGCCTGCACACGTAGTGCTTGCTGACTGGAAGGGAAGAGAGGACGAGTTCATTGACCTCTGCATCAACGAGATGTTCCCTTACGTTAAGGAAAGAGACCTGGCAGAGTTCGTTGATATCTTCACTGAAGACTCCGTATTCAACTATGAGCAGTCCAAGAGATATCTGGAAGCTGCAAAAGAGCAGGGATTCCTTCTTAAGATTCATGCTGATGAGATCGAAGCCATCGGAGGATCAAAGCTGGCAGGCGAGATGCATGCCACATCCGCTGAGCATCTCATCGTTATAAACGATGAAGGCCTTGAGAGCATGGCCAAGGGCGGCACCATCGCAATGTGTCTTCCCGGAACCTCCTTCTATCTGGGAGCAACCTTCGCACCCGTAAGAAGGATGATCGACGAGTTTGAGATCCCCGTTGCCACAGCATCAGATTTCAATCCCGGATCATGTCCTTCCCTCAACCTCCAGTTCGTAATGAATCTGGGATACCTGAAGTACAGAATGACTCCTGAGGAAGTTCTGACAGCAGTAACCATCAATCCCGCCTGCGGCATTAACAGGGGAGATAAAGTGGGAACTCTGGAAGTCGGCAAGCAGGCGGACATGGTAGTCTGGAACGCTCCCAACATGGAGATGCTTTGCTACAGATTCGGTTCCGACCTGGCTATACAGACCATCAAGGCCGGAGAATTCATGAGACAGTAAGCGTTAAGCTTCAATGAAAGGAAATATATAAAATGAAATTAGTAGATATGACCGTTACAGGTTATCTTGAAACCGTTATGAGCGATGCACCTGCTCCCGGCGGCGGATCAGTTGCAGCTTTAAGCTCAACCCAGGCATGCGCCCTGGTATCCATGGTAGCAGACCTTACCATCGGCAAGGAAAAGTATGCTGAATATGAAGAAGTATGCAAGGCCACAAAGGCTGTTATGCAGGGTCTCTACAAGGAACTCTATGCAGGCATTGACAACGATACAGATGCTTTCATGAAGGTTTCAGCAGCATACAAGATGCCCAAGGATACAGATGAACTCAAGGCTGAAAGATCCAAGGCTATCCGTGCAGCAAACGTAGGAGCAACAGAGGTTCCTTACCACACTGTAGAGCTCAGCCTTCAGGGATTAAAGGCCATGAAGGTCATGGCAGGCAAGTTCAACCAGAACGCAGCATCCGATTTCGGAGTAGCAGCCTTAAGCTTCCTTACAGGGGCAAGAGGAGCATGGCTGAACGTTAAGATCAATCTTCCCGGAGTAAAGGACGAAGAACTCCAGGCCAAGTTTGCCAAGGCTGAAGACATGCTCAAGGAAGCAGAAGAGATCGCAGCAGAAATCTACGGCGACATCGAAAAATCACTGTAAGTCATTTTTTGAGAAATCAAATCATATAATATAAGGAGAAAAACATGGCACAGATCATTGAATCAATTCCCAACATTTCCAACGGAAGAGACAAAGAAGTCATCGAAGCATGTGTAGACCAGATCAGAAACACTCCCGGATGCACACTCCTTGACTATTCTTCAGACGAAAGCCACAACAGAAGCGTTATCACCTATATCGGAAACGCAGAGGCAGTTGAAGAAGCATCAGTTAAGCTCGTAAAGAAAGCAGCTGAGCTCATCGACCTCAACCACCACACAGGCGAGCATCCCAGAATGGGAGCAGTAGACGTTATGCCTTTCCTTCCCATCAAGGACTGCACAACTGAGGACTGCATCGAGCTCTCCAAGAGAGTAGGTAAGAGAATCGCTGACGAAGCAGGCGTTCCCGTATTCCTCTATGAGCAGAGCGCTACACGTCCTGAAAGACAGAACCTTGTAACCATCCGTAAAGGACAGTTCGAAGGCATGGCAGAAAAGGTTCAGCAGCCTGACTGGGAACCTGATTTCGGCGGAAGAAGAATCCACCCTACAGCCGGCGTTATGGCAGTAGGAGCAAGACCGCCTCTGGTAGCTTTCAACCTTGACCTTGACACAGACGATGTTCAGATTGCAAAGAACATTGCCAAGATCATCAGAGAAAAGGACGGCGGATTCAAGTGCGTGAAGTCCATGGGCTTTGAAATCGAAGATGAAGAGACTGGCAAGAAGTATGCTCAGGTTTCCTGTAACATGACCAACTATCAGCAGACTCCTCTTTACAGAGTAGTTGAGACAGTTAAGTCCGAAGCTGCAAGATACGGAGTTCATATCACCAAGTGCGAGATCGTAGGACTCTGCCCCATGAAGGCTCTTACAGACTGCGCAGAATACTACATGCAGCTCAACGATTTCGACTTCGCCAAACAGGTACTCGAAAATCATATTATCTAATTGGATGTGACAGACAATGACCGGCAGAAAAGAAGGACAAACTGAAAATACTCTGACCAATGAGATTGCTGATATCGTGAGAGAGCGAATCTTAAAGGGAGAATATCAGATAGGAGAGAAGATCAAGGAAAGCTCCATTGCCACTGAACTGAGCGTCAGCCGTACGCCCATCAGAGAAGCCTTCAAGACCCTTGAAGAAGAAGGACTGCTTGATTATCTTCCCAACCGCGGCTGCTATGCCAAGGGCTTTACCAAGCGCGATGTATCTGATATCTATATGGTGCGTGAGGCTTTGGAGGAGCTTGCCATGACCTGGGCCTGTGAGAGAATCACAGACGAGGAGATCGACAAGCTCGAGGAACAGTGCGAACTCATGGAGTTCTACACCAAGAAGCGCGACGCCCAGAAGATCCTTGAGATGAACAGCACCTTCCACGATATAATCTACAATTCCTCCAGGAGCAGATTTCTGGCTCAGGTTCTGAGGTCCTACAAGGGTTATCTGGACAAGACCAGAAAGAGTGTATTTTATGATGAATCCTTCCTGGACAGTATCCAGGAGGAGCACAGAGTAATACTTGAAGCCGTCAAAGCAAGAGACAAGGACCTTTGCCTTAAGGCCATCAGAGAGCATCTGAGAGCCTCCAGGGAAAGGACAGAATCAGTCTGGAATCTGAAATAAAAAAAGAGTGAGACCCCGGATCCTTCCGGGGTCTTGTTTATATATTGTGTAACGTTATCCTTTAAGTTGCACATATAGTGTTTATTTGATATAATATAAGCAAAGTATGCCTCTTGCAAAAAGGAGAAGATATGGAATTAAGAACCACCTTTAAACATATAATTATAACCCTTGCATTCTTTGTATGCTTTACTGCATTTTCCTGCATTCAGGCTGATGCGGTATCAGAGACCGGCCGTGAGGATTATGAGGTCATGTCCGGTGTTACAGAGTCAACTGTATATGTGACTGATGGCACCAAGCGAAATCTCAGGGTTCATATATTAAGAGTCCAGAACGGAGCCAATGCATCTTTCAAGGCATCCTACAAAGGCTATTACAGCGAAGGAAGCACCAAAGAGACACGCAAGGCCAAAGCCAAGAAGTGGAGCTCCAAGAACGCGGGATATGAATATCTCAGAGTTCAGGCGGAGGCTTATGATCAGGCTGAGGACACTAAAGGAATAGTAATCGCTGCAACCAACGGAGATTTCTACAGCAGAGACGGAGTTCCCGCAGGCAACCTGATCATGGAAGGCAATAAAATATACACGTCAAAAAAAGAACCCTTCTTTGCGGTGCTTAAGGACGGAAGTGTCGAAATAAGGGATCCCGGTGCCAGCACTGACGGAGTTGTGGAGGCCATAGGAGGATCCGGATATCTTGTAAATAACGGTGAGATCGTCGTTGAAGAAGGAGGCCTGAGAGAGCCCAGACAGAGCATCGGCATCTGCCCTGACGGCACTGTAGTCCTCGTGAATGTTGAGGGCAGGGTGCCGGAAACTCCCGGAACCGTACCTTATGAACTGGCCAGCATCATGCTTCAGCAGGGATGTGTCAAAGCCATTAACCTGGACGGAGGCGGAAGTGCATCCTTCCTTACAAAGAGGGCGGAAGATTCTGAACTTGTATTCAGAAACGTTCCCGGAGACGGAATAGAAAGAAGCGTTTCAGCGTCCCTTCTCGTCGTTGACAACAACGACGGCGAAAGGAAAACCAAAACAGGATCGCCCACGGTTTCCATGGCAAACGAATGGGCAGTTTTCGAGGGAAAAGAAGGCGGCAAATACACCTATGAAATAGACGGCAAGGGACAGACAGGATTCTATACAATAAACGGGGATACATATCTCTTTGACAAAGGAAAGGGAAAATCCACCACCGTAAGAATAGGAAACGTGGATTACACCTTTGAGAAAGGTGCGCTTACGGAAGTATCTGATCCGGAAGCCGGCCACGTGATCATAGGATACTGCGGCTCTGCCCCCAATGGCGGAAGGAATCTTATCTATGCATATCAGTATGGGAATAAAACTCTGAACGTTGGTGTGAATCCCCTGAGATCCGGCAGTGACGGCGAGATGAAGAACTGGATAGGCAACAACAAGCGAACTGTTCCATGGTATGCATACAGAAGTGATATTGAAAAGATATACGTGGGAGACGGAGTGACCAGCATAGGTAAACGTTTCATGCATGTCCCCGACACACCCATCTTCTATGGAAACTACGCTCCTGAGAGCCAGCTCAGGTCCGTGAGACTTCCGGAATCTCTGAAATATATCGAAAACAACGCTTTCTTCAATAAGCCGAATCTCAAAGTTATCTATCTGCCGGAATCTCTGGTTTCTCTGGGAGAAGACGCTTTTGGATCCGGAAACCTTAAACTGGTCATTTACGGAGGTGACGACGAACAGTGGGATGACGTGGAAGGCAGCGATGACGTGAGTGCAAGATTTGTGATCTGCGGAACCGAGGCAGCATAAACATAAAACAAACCCCGCTCAGCGGAGCTTAGCTCAGCGCCGGGCGGGGTCTTTAATTGGCTTAAATTGTTCAGATATTTAGTCTGTGTAGTTATCGAAGTAACCCTGGATGTAGATGAAAGGTGTTCCCTTGTCTCCGGAACCGGATGTAAGGTCGCAGAGGGATCCGAGAAGGTCAGTAAGCTGTCTCGGTGTGGTTCCTTCTGTTGCCATGGTTCCCTTGAGGTTCGCATCCTTTTCCTGGATGGCCTTGATCATGGCTTCCTTGAGTTCATCTCCTCTAAGGTCAGCAAAATCGTTGTCAGCAAGATATTTAAGCTTAAGCTCGTTGGGCTGTCCGATGAGGCCTGAGGTGTATCCGGGAGATACTACGGGGTCTGCAAGTTCCCAGATCTTGCCTACGGGATCCTTGAAAGCGCCGTCACCGTAAACCATAACTTCGATGGTCTTGCCGGTGAGTTCCTTAATGTCAGCCTGAACGCCTTCTACGAATTCCTGGCAGTTGATGGGGAAGAGCTTGATGGTATCTTCAGTTGCCTTGTTGGAACCAAGGATACCGTAATCCGGGTTGTATCCTGAACCGTCAACAGGAGCGGTGAGAAGATCGTCCATTCCCAGTACGATGTCTCCGCCGGCTTCCTTGATGAGCCTCTTGGTTCTCTTTCTTGTGTGGATGTCCGCACAGAGCACTTTGTCTGTGTAGTCAAGGATCTTACGGGGGTTGTTGGCGAAGATGATCTGTGCTTCTGCGCCTTCTTCTTCGATAAGTCCCTTGTAGTAGTTAACATAGTCTACGTCAGTGAAGGTGTGCTTTGACTTGCCGAACATTCCCTCAAACTCTTCCTGGGTCAGAACGTCTGTGTAGGGGTTGATACCCTGAGCGTCTAACTTGTCGATATCGAGCAGGTGGTTGCCGACCTCGTCGCTGGGATAGCTAAGCATCAAAACGACCTTCTTGCAGCCTTTAGCGATTCCGCGGAGACAGATAGCAAATCTGTTTCTGGAAAGGATAGGGAAGACTACGCCTACGGTCTCGCCGCCAAGTTTGTTTCTTACATCCTTTGCAAGCTGTTCGGTTGTAGCGTAGTTCTTTTCGGAACGAGCCAAGATGGATTCAGTGAT
>CAMPCK010000052.1 GCA_946645735.1 uncultured Clostridia bacterium | reverse complement strand
GGAATATGAAGCTCACTATGGCGAAAGTCCCGCAGCGGCTGTCCTTAAGGATAGCCCTTTTCTTTTCAAGGGTTCCTCTGGACATGACTGCATCGTTTACATCCATATATCCGTCCACGTGCATGAAGCCGGAAAGGATAAAGGGAAGCCACACCATAACAGCTGCCTGAGCCATGACATGGAGTCCGAAGTGTGACATGAGCATATAGACAGCAGCCCAGATTATGCCCATTACAGCTCCCACGGTCGGAAGCCATCCGAGCATATACGGTCTTGCTTCATCGTCCCATTTCTTTGGTCCCGGAATATAGCAGAAATTTCCCCAGCACATACAGAAGCCGATCAGTAATTTTTTCATTCTTCCTCCTGTTGGCTGATTTCTTCAGCATCTTTTTTCTTAGGAACCTTATAGTCAATGGGGAAGCCGGTCATCATTTCCACGACCCGGTCGCAGGCCCTGGCAAGGGCTCTGTCGATAATAGCAAGCCCCCTCATATATGCATCGGTGACCTCGTCATACTTAATGCCGTCGGAATATATGAAATCCGATACGAAGATCATTCCGTCATGGTTATCGCATAAGCTTTTAAGGCTTTCCGAGATCCTGATAGCGGCTTCTCCGTCGACGGATCCGTCAGACTTGAACATCTCGTTTGAAAGAAGGGCCGTAACGGAATCTATGAGAAATACTCCGTCTCTTCCCTCTATCTCACGGGCAATGTCGGTGCCGCATTCAATTGTTTTGAAGCCCATGCCCTGGCGGTCCCGTCTGTGCCTTTCGATCCTTGCTCTGTCCTCATCGTCGTGAGGTATCATAGTTGCGACATAGTACAGGGGGCACTTGCGCTCTTTGGCCATGTTATATGCCAGATCCTGCGCAAAAGACGACTTGCCGTTCTTGGCTCCTCCTGATATAAATACGTTCATCAGAAGAAATTTCCTTCCTTTCTCTGATCCAGATAATCCGCATCAATAGCCCCCTCATCGTAGGTGGCCATGCCGTTCATGGTGGCGCAGGCTGTTTCCATTATCTTGAAGGTGATGGGGCAGCCTGAACCTTCTCCCAGTCTCATGCCAAGATCGAAGATGGGTTTCACCCCCAGGGCTTCCATGGCAAGTACATAGCCTGGCTCCTTGGACTTATGGGATGCGAACATGTAATTTACGCACTTAGGCTGAATGCGCGCTGCAGCAAGGGCTGCAACCGCAGAGATATATCCGTCTATAACTACGGGAAGCTTGTATCTTGCGGCTCCCAGATATGCTCCGACCATGGCAGCTATATCGAAGCCTCCGACTTCCTGAATGATCTTAATGGGATCCTGACCTTTGACTCTTGAAACCGCTTCATCAACTATTCTCAGCTTGGCAGCCAGACCTTCATCCGTGAGACCGCCGCCTCTTCCCACAACTTCATCGGCTTTCTTATCCGTAAGAGCTGCAAGGACGCAGGCAGATGTGGTGGTATTTCCGATTCCCATCTCACCGATGCCGAAGACGCCATAGCCAAGTTTCTTGATGTTCTCGGCTGCCTCAACTCCTGTAAGGATGGCTTTCACAACTTCTTCCTCAGTCATGGCAGGGCCCTTGGCAAGGTTTGCTGTTCCTGCGCCGAGTCTTCTGTTGACGATCTTCTTTGTGAGATAGTTCTGGCACTGGGTTCCGTCGCAGGTGTCGCATCCTGCCTCAGTCATTTCGTCAGTCATGAGGGATTCCGGGATCTCCATCTTCACTCCCATGTTCACAACGAGAAGGTCGATTCCCCAGTATTTTGCCATGGAGCTCACTCCCGTGAGTCCTCTTGTGAAGTTGATGGTCTGGGAGAAAGTAACGGACTGAGGTGCGGAGGCCACTCCCTCTTCACACACACCGTTATCTGAGCTGAATATAGCTATGGCCTGTCTGCTCACATCGTTCTTCACCTTTCCGGTGATTCCTGCGAGCCTTACGGTCATATCTTCAAGGTCTCCCAGAGCTCCTGTGGGCTTAGCCAAAACTTCCTGTCTGGCTTCCGCTTCTTTAATGGTCTCCTGATCGAGGTCTCCCATTTCTTCTATTGCATCAAGCAGTTCTGTGATTCTTTTGTCCATTATTTGTAAACCTTTCTTTATACAGGGATTATGCGTTCTTTATCTTTGAATATCCGTCAAGGAAGGATGCCATGATCTCAAGTATGGTCTCACACTTTCCTTCGTTAACTTCCACGTTTAAAGGCATGATTGGATCGTGCAGTGACTTCCTTAAGAGGCACCAGCCCTTGACCTCGGGAAGGTCAAAGTTGATCCTTACGCCTTCGTAGTTGGGCTCTACAATGGACAGCCCTCTGTCCTCATAGGCCTTTACCCATACTTTAAGTCCCGCAAGGACCTGGTCACCGTAAACCTTGAAATCAGCTCCGTCAATGGGGAATCTCACTTCAATGGCTTCCTTAGGCTCTTCAAGGCTCTCAATCATGACTCCGATATCCGCACCCTTCTGGAAAAGCTGGGCTTCCTTTATGACGATCTTGGTTGCGAGATATGCTCCGTCATCAAGGAAAAAGTTCTCCTTATATGCGGCGTGTCCCGATGTCTCAATGGCAAGCTGGGAATCGATTCCCTCTTCATTAAGCTCTATGGATTTATTGATAACGTTTCTGTAGCCTCTCTTAAATCTCAGGTGTTTAAGGCCCAGGCATTTCTCAAGATATACCGTGAGCTGGTCGGAAGTTATGGAGTCCGTTACAACCGTGGTTCCCGGGTGCTCTACAGCAATAAGGGCTGCTGCCAGGGCAACGATTCCGTTTCTTGATATTTCTTTTCCGTTCTTGTCTACTGCAGCGGATCTGTCAACGTCTGTATCGAAGATGAGACCGAGATCCGCATGGTTCTCAAGAACAGCCTTTGATATGGATGCCATGGCCGCCTTGTTCTCAGGGTTGGGCTCATGGTTGGGGAAGTTTCCGTCAGGCTCCAGGAACTGGGATCCCGTAATGTCTGCTCCCAGTGGCTTCAGAATCCTTGTTGCAAAAAATCCGCCGGCGCCGTTTCCGGCATCCACTACAATTTTTATTCCCTCAAGGGGTCTGTCGGGATGGACCGGATGGGCCACTTCTTTTTTGATCTTGGTCCTGAGATAATCTGCATATACACCGATAAGGTCTGTCTCTTCCACAGAGCCCGGGGTGGTGGATGCAGGAGCTGCGCCTCTTTCGGCCAGCTCAATTATCTTGCTTATGTCACTCTTGTCCAGTCCGCCTTCCTTGCTGAAATACTTGAATCCGTTTCTGTTAAAGGGAAGATGGGAAGCAGTGATCATAATAGCTCCGTCACATCCGTACTCATCAAAGATGGTGGACATGAACATGGCGGGAGTTGAACTAAGACCGCAGTCAAAGACCTTTATTCCTGCGTCCATCATGGTATATATCAGGGTCTGTTTAAGGGCATCCGCGCTTATTCTGGAATCATGTCCAACGGATATTTTCATATCCTGTGGAGACTTTCCCGTCTTCACCTGAAGCCAGAGTATGAAGCCTCTTGTAAGGGCTGCTGCCTCTTCGCTTCCCAGGGTCTTGGGCTCTCCCGGAACTCCTTCCAGGGATACTCCTCTGATATCTGAACCATTCTGTAATTTCTTAAGATCCAAAGCCATAAGCACTCCTTCCGGGGCGCAAATATTTTGCGCACGAAAACATAAACCAAAACTCCCCCATAGTAATTAAATTTTACTACAGGGGAGTCTGTTTTGCAATTGATTTAAGGTGCTTATCACCATTTATTGTAAACTTTCTCAGCGAATCCCAGGAAGTCCTGAACTTCGATTATGGTGCCGTCATCGAGAACCGCCCGCCCGCTGAATTTGCCGAAGACCTGATGCTGGTCGGAGCAGATGAGCTTGGCGTCGGTCTTGGAAGCCCTGTCCATAATGGGAATGAAGAGCATCTCGAATCTTCCGTCATCGGAACTGAAATTCCAGGGGCTCATGTAATCATCCACCTGATCCAGTGTCTCCACGGTGGTACCGCCTGAAGTGCAGCAGCTTCCGTGAGTGGTGTACTGTCTGTTTTTGCTGGGGATGTTGAAGGTCACCCGTCCGAGCTTGTGAGCCTTACCGTCATAGAAGAGCATGTTCTCAGAAGCCGCAGAGGTGTCTCCGAAGCCATAGCCGATATTCCATCCGAATCTGTGGCCGTTTACCATGCCCTGGGCTGCACCCCAGTACCAGGTATTCTTATATGTCCAGACGCCTCTTCCCCAGTCGAGCAGTCCGAAGGATGCGCCCTCTGGGAATTCATATCTCTTGCCGTCATAATCAACCCATCCCGTTGCAGGCATGGCGATGATTTTCTGGTTATAGTAGAAGGCCAGAGGGTCTTCTTTATACGGGGTAGCTATCACCATGGAGTCCTGCTCAGGGTTTTCCAGGCGGATCTCACCCTTAACGGGCTTTCCTTCATGGAACTTGTCCATGCTGAATTTGAGGATCCGGTGGTCTCCTCCGTGATAGAAACAGATCTCATAGCCCTTTCCTCTCGTGATGGTGTCTCCCGCTTCAGATGAGGGTGGCAGATTTTTCTTGCCGCGGGTCAGAATGCCCATAGGCGATGTGGTTATCTGCATGCCGGTTCTGAAGTCCAGAAGGCTGATGCTGTCCAGGCCCATGTAGGAATTGTCATCTATGGTAAGGGCCACCGCAAAATCATCGCAGGTCACGAGATAATAGTCCCACTCCTTGATCCTCATGGAACTTGCCTTTATAGCCTTTCTGTCATAATCAAGGATGAGGCTCGTGGCATAACCGGGTTCCGTCAGTCTTCCCTGTTCATCCAGAAGAGCATGCCTCTCAGTTATCCTGTGCTGTGTATATGTACTCATATTACACCTCTTTTATTATTGCTGGGCTACAGGAAGTCCGCAGTACTCACAGCATCCGTTGGCATCGGGAACGGTGCTTGCTCCGCAGTGAGGGCACTTGACGGGGGTTTTCTCCGCGCTCTGCCCTGCGCTTCCCTCTCTTAAGCTTTCAACGAAAGCTTCCAGTTCATCCAGTTCTTTCTCATACTTCTTATACTCGCCGCCGTGAAGTGAAGGATCCGTGTTAAGGCCCTTTCTCTCAGAAACCGCATCTGCCTTGGGTCTCACATCTTCCACAGGGGATGAAGTATAGTTGATCCACATATCGTCAAAATATGGATGGTTAACATAAACTGTAAGCCTGAAGTCATAGGAATATTTATATCTCGGAGGGTTGTAGCTTACGAAATGTCCCTCTTTATCCTGTGTTTTCTCTTCAGTCTTGTGTTCGATTATATTCTTGTTGGTTCCTGTTATCTGGGAGCAGGAAAGAACATCGGGATTGGATGTTTTCCAATTGGAAGAATGAGTGATTATGAACTTGTTCTTTTCCTCATCCACATAGATCTTTCCGTAATTTCCAACGGTTCTCGTGGGATTGAAGGCTTCAACTTCCTTCTTGTTTTCTTCTCTGTAGCGGAGCTGTTCAGCTATCTGCTCAACCGTGCTTGATCTTCTCTCGCTGAACCATGGAGAAAGCTTGGCTGCACAGTCTTTGCAAAGGTTTCCGTCTTCAAGTTTTCTGTTCCCGAGAAGGCCTATCTTCTCACCGCAGATGCTGCAATATTTCTTTTCAAAGAGTCCCATAGTATCCTCCTGTATATAAAAACTTCCACTTTAGCGAATTAATATACTATATTATATCATCTTTACAGTTTTCTGTGGATATTATTTTTAAAAAGGCTTAACTTCTTTTTATACCTGCCGTCCGCTTGCAAAATACCCCCGCTCTGTTTAATTTATCTCTTAAATGATCCTTACATATGATATAATACAGACAGCAAATTCTTTAATGTTAATAATTTCTTAAGTTTTATGTTCAGCCTTTCGTAATCACTGGGGTGTATAACCTTAGGTGAAAAGGGGAAAGGAAGGTGCTAATATGCAGAATTCCAATTCAAATATAAATATCCTTGTAGTTGACGACGACCGCGAGATCGCCCAGGCCATCGAGATATACCTTAGAAACGAGGGGTTTAATGTTTTTAAGGCATATGATGGACTGGAAGCCGTGAACGTGGCGGAGAAAGAAGACCTGCACCTCATCATCATGGACATCATGATGCCAAAACTGGACGGTATGCAGGCCACCATGAGGATCAGGGAAGAAAAGAACATTCCCATCATAATGCTCTCAGCTAAATCCGAGGACTATGACAAGATCACAGGCTTAAACGTCGGGGCTGATGACTATATCACCAAGCCCTTCAATCCGCTGGAGCTGGTGGCAAGAGTCAAGTCCCAGATAAGGCGCTACACCAATCTTGGAAGCATGGTAAAAGAGGACAGCGAGAACATCTTCAAAACAGGCGGTCTCGTAATCGATGACACATCGAAGCAGGTCACCATCGACGGAGAAGAGGTGCAGCTGACTCCCACGGAGTACGGGATCCTCAAGTTCCTCACAAAGAATGCCGGAAAGGTCTTCAGCATCGAACAAATCTACGAGAAGGTCTGGGACGAGCCGGCATACAATCTGGAGAACACCGTCGCCGTCCACATCAGACGCATCCGGGAAAAAATCGAG
>CAMPCK010000051.1 GCA_946645735.1 uncultured Clostridia bacterium | reverse complement strand
GTTATGGGCGACCTTCCTACAAGACGCGGAAGCGTTATGGGTATGGATCCTCTTCCGGGCGGAAGACAGATGCTCCACGCAGAAGCTCCTCAGGCTGAACTCTTTGACTATGCC
Organism: uncultured Clostridia bacterium; assembly: GCA_946645735.1. The sequence continues at coordinate 6,501 of CAMPCK010000051.1, read as the reverse complement.
ATCGTGCTCAGATCAATGACTCAGGCAAGAGGTTCCTTCACTATGGAATTCGCAAGATATCAGGAAGTTCCTGCTATGAACGCTCAGAAGATCATCGACGCTCACAAGGCAGAAGAAGAAAACGCTTAATATCAATAAAGATGGAGGGCTCGCGTATGCGGGCCCTTTTTTGACAGAGTCTGCCGGGAGTTTTTTGCAGTCCCGGACCCGGACAAGGAGGACAACATGAAAAAAGTAATCGCAACCGATAAGGCCCCCAAAGCCATAGGACCCTATTCACAGGCTATAGAGGCAGACGGCCTCGTGTTCACATCCGGCCAGCTGGGCCTAATTCCCGAAACAGGCGAGCTGGCTGAAGGCGTTGAAGCTCAGGCAAGACAGGCCCTTATGAACATCAAAGCGGTCCTGGCCGAGGCAGGCCTCACCATGGACAACGTAGTCAAGACCACAGTACTTCTTGCAGACATGGCCGACTTCGCAGCCGTAAACGCCATCTACGCAGAATTCTTCACAGAGGGAAGCTATCCCGCAAGATCCGCCTTCCAGGTAGCCGCCCTGCCCAAAGGCGGCCTCGTAGAGATCGAGACCATTTGTGTGAGGTGAATTTAAGAGATTCTGAAAAAGGGGATCAGAGTTTCAATTTTTTACGATTCATATAATTAATTAGTTTTTCTGTTTATTATATGAAAAAAAGCCTCTTTCGAGGCGGATTATTCAAGAGATTTCATATAATAGAAGAATTAATGAACTAATTATATGAAAAGAGGGTCTGAAATTAGGATTTTTTGCTCTGTTTTTCATATAATAGCGCAAAATAATCAATTCTTATATCAATCAATAAAAAGGAGGAGAAGGGTTTGAGTAATTATTTTGATAGTATTATTGACGCACGTGTTAAATACCTTACAAATATTGTTTCACACAAGCAAAAGGCAGCTTTATCTGCTCCGAAAGGATCTTTAAGAATCAATATAAAAAACGGAAGACCATACTTCTATCATGTAGAGGATACGAAAGACACGAACGGATATTACCTCAACAAAAACGACCTTTCGCTTGCGCAGGCGCTGGCGCAGAAGGATTATGATCTCAAGGTTTTAAGGTCGGCGGAGAAGGAGCTTGGGATTCTTGAGCGGGTCATAAAGTTTCAGGGGCAGTCCGTTGAAGAGATCTATAATTCTTTGTCTCCGGTGCGGCGTGCTCTGGTGGAGCCCGTCCGCCTGCCCGATGATGAGTATATCAGGCAGTGGCTTAAGAGCAAAGAATGTGAGCCCATGGGCTTCAGCGAAAACGATCCTGTTATTCTTACCTCTGAGGGCTACAGGGTGAGGTCGAAGTCGGAGCAGCTTTGGGCGGATACTTTTGAGAGATTCGGCGTGCCTCATGTCTTCGAGCCTATGGTATACCTTGAGGGGCGCGGCTGGGTGAGGCCGGATTTCGGCGCCCTCAACTTGAGGTCAAGAAAAGAGATCTATGTTGAGCACTTCGGCATGATGGACAGCACTTCATACTCCGAGGACAACGTAAAGAAACTCCACGATTATGAAAGAAACGGTTTTGTACTTGGGGACGATCTCCTGATCACCATGGAGACGAGAAGGTCTCCCCTGGAAGTCAGATCCATAGAAGCACTCATAAAAAAACACTTCCTATAATAATGGTACGGCCATTTTAACCGCTCCGCAAAAGACAATCAATGCAAAAAACACCTCAATCAATAAACAACGGGCGGAACTTCATGTTCTGCCCATTTATTTTGTCTTCAGAACAATTTATTCCTTGATAAATGGCTGAATAAAGTATACAATAGTGCTTGCGATGGTTTGGAAATCGTGTTTTGACATGTGCTAAAACATGTTTCAATTCCATTGCATGTGGTATAGAAAAAATGACGGCACGAAGGGCAGCGGTGAGGAACCGCAACTTTCAGGCCCGTGCCTAAGGAGAAAAAATGCTTGAACTTAAAAACATTATTTTTGATGTGACTGAGGACGACGGAAGCACAAAGAGAATCCTGGACGGAATCAGCCTCACACTGGATGAAGACAAGTTTTATGTGGTGACCGGACCTAACGGAGGCGGCAAGTCCACCCTGGCCAGGATCATCATGGGAATAGAGAAGCCTACTTCCGGACAGATCATTCTGGACGGCGTAGACATCACAGACAAGTCCATTACAGAAAGAGCGAAGATGGGTATAAGCTTTGCCCTTCAGCAGCCTGTAAGATTCAAGGGCATCAAGGTCCATGACCTTATCAAGATCGCTGCTCAGAAAGAGCTCAGCACATCTGAAGCCTGCGAATACCTCAGCGCTGTAGGTCTCTGTGCAAGAGACTACATCGACAGAGAAGTCAACGCTTCCCTTTCCGGCGGAGAACTCAAGAGAATAGAGATTGCCACCGTCCTTGCAAGGGGGACCAAGATGACCGTATTCGATGAGCCTGAAGCAGGAATCGACCTCTGGAGTTTCCAGAACCTCATTCATATATTTGAGACCATGAGAGAGGAGATCAAGGGAACCATCCTCATCATCTCCCATCAGGAAAGAATTCTCAATATTGCAGATGAGATCATTATGATCGCTGACGGCAAGATCACCAAGATCGGTCAGAAGGAAGACATGATGATCGATATTATCGGAGCCACCCTCGAAGGCGGCATCTGCGGCAGAATAGGAACTGATCTCGGAGCAGAAGGAGGTGACAACTGATGGCAGAACTTACACAGGCCCAGAAGGACCTTCTTGAAACCATCGCGGGACTTACCTGCATGCCCGGCGGAGCTTTCAATATCCGTGCTAACGGAGGCCTTGCTGAAAGACAGGTTACAGAACACATCAATATCACATCCAAGGAAGACAAGCCCGGAATCGATATCCACATCTCACCTGAATGTCAGGGAGAGACCTGCTACATCCCTGTAGTAATGGATGAATCCGGCATGACAGATGTTGTATATAATGACTTCTTTATCGGAGAAGGCGCAGACGTTACCATCGTAGCAGGCTGCGGTATCCACAACTGCGGAGGAGAAGACTCTCAGCATGACGGAATCCACAGATTTTTCGTCGGTAAGGGAGCTCATGTAAAATACGTGGAGAACCACTATGGTTCCGGCGACGGCATGGGCAAGCGCATCCTGAACCCCGTAACTGAGGTTTATCAGGAGGAAGATTCATCCGTAGAGATGGAAATGGTTCAGATCAAGGGAGTTGACTCAACCATCAGAACCACCAAGTCAGAACTCGGTAAGGGAGCAAAGCTGGTAGTAAGAGAGCGTCTCATGACTCACGGCGAGCAGCATGCTGAGTCCGTATATCTTACAGAGCTTAACGGAGACGGATCCTCTGCAGACGTTGTATCCAGATCCGTAGCCCGTGACAATTCATATCAGAAATATACATCAAGAATCGTTGGAAACGCAGAATGCACAGGACATACCGAGTGCGATGCCATCTTAATGGACAACGCCAGAGTTCTCGCAGTTCCCGAACTGGACGCTGCCTGCCTTGATGCTGCCCTCGTTCACGAAGCAGCCATAGGTAAGATCGCAGGCGATCAGCTTATCAAGCTTATGACCCTCGGCCTTACACCTGAAGAGGCAGAAGAACAGATCATCAACGGCTTCCTCGCATAAACAAAAGGAGAAAAAAATGAGCTTCAACGTTGACAAACTAAACATCCTTTATGAAACCCCTATTGAGTATTTGCCAACTATGAGCAGAACTCTTGGAATCCAGCTTTATATAAAGCGCGACGACCTGACACCCATTGGTGCCGGCGGCAATAAACTCAGAAAACTCGAGTATCTGGTAAAAGATGCTATTAACACGGGTGCCACCACCCTGATCACTGTGGGCGGCGGACAGACCAACCACGGAAGACAGACAGCTGCCATGGCAGCAAAGTATGGCATGAAGTGTGCTATCATTGCCATCGACAACTATCCTGGTGAACTCAGCGCCAACATGCTTCTGGACAGGCTCTTCGGCTGCGAACTGATCCTCAAGGAGTCAGACGGAAGACCGGATTCTGTTCAGCTCAATGAACTTGTAGCCTCTGTAACAGAAGAATACGAGAAAAAAGGCGAAAAGGTCTACTTCATACCCATGGGAGGATCCAACGTCCTCGGCGCTCTTGGCTACTACGACTGCGCCATTGAGATCGACCGTCAGGCTAAGGAAATGGGAATTCCCAAGGCCCGCGTCATAGACACCGTAGGATCCATGGGAACCTACGCAGGCCTTTATACCGGATTCAAGAATATCAGATCTGACCTTCATCTTACGGGAATAGCAATTCTTCCCTTCGGAGAAAAGAATTTTGCCAATCTCGAGAAGTATCTTAACGATGTAAAAAACACCTACGGAATGGACATAGAGATCACTCCTGAGGACTTCGACATAGAGACAGGCTACGTAAGGGGAGGATATAACCTGGAGTCCAGAGAAGTAAGGAACGCCATTGAACTCATGGCATCCAAAGAAGGAATCCTTCTTGATCCCTGCTACACAGGAAAAGCCATGGCCGGCATCATGGACATGGTCTTTGAGGGAAAGATCAGCCAGGGAGAAGATGTTATCTTCATCCACACAGGCGGAATGCCCGGACTCTATACGCCGCACCACAGACTCTGGTTTGACAGAGAGCTTTCCGACGGCGTACATATCTTATAACAGACAAGACCGCAAAAAATCTGCGGTCTTTTGTATTTAATAAAGAAGGCCATGCGCTCAGCATGGCCTTTATCTTATTTGTCTTCAAAGGACTTCATTACGTCTACCTGACACATCTTCATGGTGGCAAGGGCTGCCTCGTGAGTCTCAGGAGTAACACCTGCACAGAGATCCGAATAAACCTTTACGGGGATCTCAGGGTATGCGGTCTTGAGAGCAAGGGCGTTTGAAATCACGCATATGTCGGTGCAGAGACCGAAGATTATGATTTCCTCAACGTCGACATTCTCGAGGATGAGGCTCCATCTCTCAGGAGGGATGCCGAAGAGCGGCTTGTCTATAACCTGAGCTTCCAGGGATTCCAGAATATGATAGAGCCTGTCCGGAATGAGCCAGCCTTCGGTATCTATCTGGCAGTGTACCACGGGAAGATGCTTTCCTTCGTTGGTCTCAAGGTAGTTGTTGTAGTGGGTATCTCTGGTAGCAACTACCTCATAGGACTCATAGGGGAGTTCTTTGATGCTTTCCAGATATTTTGCAACGGGTTCCACGATGGCCTGGGCCTCAGCTGTGCCGAGAGTGCCGTCGATGAAATCCTTCTGCATGTCAATTACGCAAAAAACTTTCATTTAATATGTCTCCCTTTCTAATCTGAAAGCAACAGCATTTTTCAGATATTCGAGATAATCAGGGTCATCGCACATGGCTTTTCCGGGGGAGTCGCTGAGCTTGGCAACGGGGTTGCCGTTTACGTACTGCAGCTTGATTACGATGTTAAGAGCGGGTACGCAGGTATCGTTTGATACGAAGGTGCCGATTCCAAAGGACGTCTTGATCCTGCCCTGGAAGTGGTCTGCGATCTCCTGAGCATAGTCAAAGGTAAGACCGTCGGAGAAGAGAAGGGTCTTGGTCATGGGATCAACTCCATATTTCTCAAAGTGAGCGATAAGCTTCTCACCCCATTCATAGGGATCTCCGGAGTCGTGGCGTACGCCTGTATAGTTGTTTACCATACTGCGGTTGAAGTCTCTTAAGAAAAGATCTGTTGTAAGGGTATCGGATAAGGCTGTACCGTTATCTCCCTTGAATTCATCATACCAGTCTGCAAGAGCAAAGTGGTTCGTATATGCCAGAGGAATGGAATTGATTCCCTGATACATCTGGACGAATTCGTGAGCGTAGGTTCCGATGGGTGTCAGATTGTACATCTTGGCAAAGTATACATTGGAGGTACCTACGCAGTTCTTTGTCTCCTCTGCAAATCTCTTGATGGCAAGTCCCTCGAACTCTGCGGAGAGACGGCGTCTGCAGCCGAATTCTGCAAATTTGAAGTTGTATTTGCCTTCCTGGAAAGCTTTGATCTTTGCATCCAGCTTTTCTTTGGCGGAAGCCAGCAGCTCATCATAATCGTACTGGAATCTGAAGTAAACCTCGTTAACGATCTCAAGGAGATAGATTTCAAACTGCATGGCACTGAAGAGAGGTCCCTTGACAGATATGTGTAGTTCACCGTCCTCATCAAGAGAAGTGGTTACATAGTGTCTGATGGGGTGCCACAGGCGAAGGAATTCTACGTAGTCATCCTTTATGAATCGGATGCTCCTTAAGTAATCAAGCTCTTCCTCATCGAACTTGAGGGTGCAGAGGTGATCGATCTGGGCATCGATTTCTTCAAGCATTTCTTTGGTGAAGATGACGCCCTCGTTTCTGCACTTGAAAAGGTATTCTCCTACAAGATTTGTATGCTTGTGGAAGATGACCTGGTTCATATTGAATTTATAAAGGTCTGTGTCAAGAAGGCTCTTGACGATGGGTTCAAGTTTCAT